>NZ_BAAAYN010000039.1 GCF_039536245.1 Cryptosporangium minutisporangium
CAGGCTCAGGGGTCAAGGCCCGACCGCGCCGCGTCACGATCGTTGCCGGGCCAAAAGTGGGTGAGTAGAAGCCGGCGAGCGCCGGCGCGGGTGGCCCAACGCCCCGCTTCCGCCGAGGTAAGAAGGTTGCGAGCGGATTCCCCGTTCCTGCCAGGCCGGTCGGTGGCTTCCCTGATGTACAGGTCGGCGTCGCGGCCGAGCTCGGCTAGCAAGGGATCCGGACCAGTGTCGCCGGTGTAGGCGAGCACGGTCTGACCAGCACTTAGGCGGACGCCGACGTTAGGTACGTAGTGCGGCAGTAGGACACCGGTGAGTCCGAATGGTCCCACCCGGTACTCGCCTGGCAATTCGTGGATGGTGAACACCGCGCGGAGGTCCACGTCAGGTTCGAGGCCGGTGAGGCGGTCGACACTCCCGGCGGGCAGTAAAGCGGGATGGTCCGACCCCCGGGATCGCCGTAGAGGTGCATGCGAAACAGGCCGTGCAGGTCGATGCAGTGGTCGGGGTGTTCGTGGGTGAGGACGACGGCGTCGACCGCTCCGTCCGGGCAGTGAGTCAGCAGCCGCGCCAGGGTGGCGTAACCGAGATCAAGCACGAGGCGGTAGCCGTCCCATTGCACGAGGAAACCGTTGCATGCCCTGCCGGGCTCCGGGAACGCCCCGCATCCGCCGAGCACGGTGGCACCTCGCATCAGCCCAGCATG
This sequence comes from Cryptosporangium minutisporangium, assembly GCF_039536245.1. NCBI lineage: Bacteria > Bacillati > Actinomycetota > Actinomycetes > Cryptosporangiales > Cryptosporangiaceae > Cryptosporangium > Cryptosporangium minutisporangium. Next base: position 704 of record NZ_BAAAYN010000039.1, read on the forward strand.
CCTGCTCGAACGTGCGAACTGACCCCTGTCGACCGGACTCGACACAATCCCCGATCGATCCGCTGCGAGGTCCGGGCGTCCGGACGTCGCCCCGATCCAGACCCAACAAACGCGCAGCGGCAGAAGCGGATGCCGTGACTGCCGACTGGTGCATTGGCTGCGGCCTCTAGGACTTTAGCCTTTCAGAATGTGGCGCCGGAGCCGTCCGTCGTCGGTGCTGAGCCAGGAACCATCGCCAAGCGGTTCGAAGTCGTACGGGTGCCCCGACGGCGCGTCAAGCCGGCGACGGATCTCGCCGGTGTGCGGATCGACAAGGTATCGCTCGAACCACTCCTCCTCGTTCTCAGTTTCGCCTGCGACCGTGACTACGGCGGTGGAATCGTCGACGTACCCGCCGGCGTACTCGATGACCGCGTCGAACGGCTCATAGCCCAGCGCCTCGACCGGCACCTGGGCTACGACCGCACCGTCGGGATAGGTGTGAAACGCTGCGTCCGCGTTGCCATGGTCCACCGTCATCAGGTGGCTGCCGTCCGACGTCATCGAGACCAGAACGCGGTTGCCCCACTCGTATTCGAACAGTTCGATCCGGTCGCCGTCGAGCCGGCCTCGGTAGACGCGACTGCCATCTTGCCCCTCGCCGACGTCGAGCAACATGTGCAGGCCATCCGGGTGCGCGATGTGCTCGCTACCGTGACCGACCGAGTCGAGGTGCGCCTGGGCCAGGATGCGGCCGGTGCCGGCGTCGACCGCAAGCCACCGGTCGGTGCCTGCGCCGGTGCGGGCCAGCCCGTCCGGGCGGTAGACCCATACGACCGTGCCATCGAGGGAGAAGTCGCAGCGGTTACGGGCGTTCGGCCGCTGCGATGACACTGGCGGGAAGTCGAGCTGCCACAGCATCGACCCATCACGGTCGATGCAGTTCACCCGATTCGGTGTCGCGTAGACCGCGTGACTCAAGTCGGGTGCCACGGCGCAGCTGTCAGGCTTCAGGCTCGCCTCGTCGGTGACTGGGAAAACCACCGTGGGAACCACGTCCGAAGCCACTGCCGCGCCCGTCGAGAAGTCATACGCCTGCACAAGACCGGCCGAGAAGCGAGTGATCACACGGGCCATGACCTCAACCTAGCCGGTCGGCTTTGGCTGGCTGCTGCCTCATGACACCCCTGATCAATCACACGCACATCGGCCAGGAGCGGATGTTCTCGCGCTTGCGTCCCAGCGAACTATCACCGTTCCGAGCGACTTCGACGCCTTGTGATTGACTAACTCGCATGGTGTTGCGTTCACCCATGTCTGCTCGAGCGATCCGGTGACCGCTGGGCCGACCGCGGGCGCCCGACCGCGCAACCGCAAGCAGCTCATCGTCGAGGCGGCCGGACAGGTGTTCAGCGAGCGGGGCTATCACGCGGCGTCCATGGAGGAGATCGCTGCAGGCGTGGGCATCAGCGCGGCAGCGCTGTACCGGCACTTCCCGAACAAGTACGCGCTGTTCGCCGAGGCTGCTCACGTCATGGTGGATCGGCTCGTCGCCGAGCTCGACGAGTCGCCGCCCGACGCGACGTTGAGGGATGTGCTTGCCGCCATCACCCGTGTCACGGTTCGCCACCGCGCGTCGGGTGGTCTGTATCGATGGGAGGCCCGGTACCTCGGACGCGAGGATCGCCTATTGCTTCGGTCCAAGTTCGCACACGTCGTCGGACGCGTGACCGAACTGGTGCGGCGCGATTACCCACTAACCGACGAACGCTTGCGGGCCACTGCAGCTCTCGGTGCCATCGGATCCATCACGATGCACCACACCTCGATCGCCCAACGCCGGATCGAGGACATGCTGCTGAACGCCGCCTTGAGCGTAGCCGCGACCGATCCGGCGGCAGCCGCGCCCAGTGTGCATTCGATCGAACTACCGGCTCAGCCCGTGCCGCGCACCCGACGTGCGGAGATCCTGGCAGCGGCCATTCCGTTGTTCGCCCGGGACGGGTTCGCGAACGTGACGAACGCACAGATCGCTCAGGCGGTGGGGCTCGCTCCGTCGGCTCTCTATCGACACTACGCCGGCAAGGTCGACATCTTGGTGGCCGCATGTTTGCAGGCGGCGGGATTGCTGGCCCAGGCCGTGGAACGGAGCCTTCAGCAGGCGAACGACCCGCGTCAGGCCGTGGTGGCTTTGGCCGCGGCGTACGTGGCCTATAGCTTCGAGCACAACACGCTAAACAGCGTCGCCGAGGCCGAGGTCGCCGGTCTACCGGCCGACTTGCAGCGGCCTTTGATCCTCGCCCAGCGCGAGCACATCGCCATCTGGGAGGAGCAGTTGCGGACAGCCCGCCCGGAGTTGGACTCGCGCCAGGCCCGGCTCCTGATACATGCGGGATTCGGTGTGGTGGTCGAGGCCGGGCGCGCCCTGCGTTGGCAGGACGCACCCGAGCACCGGGACGCCGTCACGTCCTTGGTGACCAGCGCCCTCATGCTGTAGCCAGCGAACGCCGGCTCAGTTGGGCCGGTTCCCTGTCGGGATGGTGATGGGGGTGTACGTCGGCGAGGTGCCGTTGTTGAGGAACAGCATCGCTATGCCGCGTAAGAGCTGGTCGAACGTGGCGAAGGTATTCGGCATGACCGGCGTCAGTCCTTCCTTGAATGCGACGAACGCCGGCCATCCGGTTTGGATCAATCCGCGTGCTGCGTAATCACGCGGCAGCTTCAGCCAGTCGCCGACCTTGTCGCTGAGCACATAGCGCGTGAATTCGTTGAGGATTCCCTTGGTGAGACCCCGGTCGACCTCGCTCACGAGTCCGAGCAGAATTTCGGCCAGCTTGATGCCTTCGGGCGTCGGACCCATGATCGGCGTGAGTGCGTAGGACGACTGCTGTTTCGCGGCGGCCCAGCTCGCGGGGATGAAGTCGTCCCGCACGCCCAGCAGGTGCAGCCCAACCTGCCACTGGTGCAGGTAGGCCTCCTCTTCCGCGACCGACATCCTGATGCCCCAGGACTTCAGCTTGGTGTACACGAAGGTACCGAGGCTGTGGAAAGTGACCAGGATGTCACCGTTGCTGATCGGCCTCGCGCCGTCGTCGGTGACCGCCCGCCATGCTGGTGACTGCGGTAGCAGGTGCCGCACCGCCGCGTGTGTCAGACGCGTCTTGTTAGAGGTCACCACGAAGTGGCCCGTGGGCTCGAAGGCGTCGATCGCGGCCAGGTCGTAGCCGTAGGTGAAGGTCTTGGCCGCACGTGACTTCATGTCAGCGCCGCCCGCGGAGTAGTAAACATTGCGGGCCTCTCGCGGAATCACGGTGCTCATGATTCCGCTTCCCAGGCCGTACAGCAGGAACATGTACGTGCCCAGGCGCTTGTTGAACTGGGCACCGAGCTTCAGCTTCTTCTGGTCGGCCCACGACGGCAGTGCGTTGTGCTGCTGAAGGTAGGTGGTGAGTTCGGCGGGCAGGCCGCCGGGCAGCGCATCGCTGTTCTTGACCCACGAGTCGAACGCCGTGTTGACCGCCGGGATCTGACCGTTCTTCAGAAGCGAGGCGACGAGCGGGTCGGTGGCGTCGTCCCAGACGTCCCACGGGTCGGTGACCCTGTCGACAGCGGCGATCGAGTTGCTGGACGACCAGGCCCAGGCTCTGGAGGGGTCGACTGCGCCCACCAGACCCAGCGCAGCACCGAGGGTTAGAACGCGTCGCCTGCTGAGATTCCCCATTCGCTTACCTACTTCCGGGTCAGCGGAGCATCACTCAGAGGTCCGGCTCGTGAGGCTCGACGATTCGATTCCGGGCCGATGACCGATGTGATTCTGGATTAACATAGCGGGCAACCGGACCCTCGACAAGTCTGGATATTTCCCCCGGCTAGGATTCGCGCGTTCTCACGCCGGTTGGCGAGACCTCGGCGCACCTTCGTCGAGGTCGACGCCGCACCGGCGCAGCCCGGCGGTTTACCGCGGCGGATGGCGACCGACGTTGACGCGGCGGACGCGTTCAACCGTGCGGAGTTCGGTGCCCCGGAGGCTTTCCGGGCCGCTGTGCCGGCTGACGATCCCGCCACGCGCGGTCGTCGCCACCGCGGCCGGCGCCGCGTTGGGCCGACGCGCTCGATGCGTCCCGCCGCGCCAACCCTGAAGCTCGTTCATGACCTAGAACGACTCTGGCTTGGACTGGACCCACCGGGCTGCCTGGATGTCTCGCGGACATACTGGGCAGGCCTTAGTGGGTTCCCGCGCGGACAATTAGGACAGGCTGCTCGCCGGGTGACGGCGGGGCAGGAGCACCTGGCCGATCGAGCCGATCGTCACGATCGCGAACGTGACGGCTGTCGGCAGCAGGTAACCGCCGGACGCGCCCACGATCAGGCCGAACAGGGGGGCTCCCAGTAGAGCGCCGACGCCGGCGCTGGTGAGCATCGCACCGGTGACCGTACCCAGGCTGTTCACACCGTAGTAGTGGCCGAGCATCGCCGGCATGAGCGCGATGTTGCCGCCGTAGCCGGCGCCGAATAGCAGTGCGAATGCCAGTAGCCCCGGGAATGACCGGGCCGGTATGAGGATCAGAAAGCTCGCCCAGATCGCAACGATCGTCGCCTTGTATGCGGTGACCACACCACACCTTCCCGCCACCAGGCCGAACAGGATCCGTGCCGCGGTGCTGGCGAACCCGATGACGCTGATCAGCGCCGCCGCACGAATGGCGGTGGCGCCGGACTGCACGGCCATTGGGGCGACGAACACGAACGGCACGTAGAGGACGAGTCCCATCGCGAACCCGGAGGCGTAGAGCAGCCGAAACATGCAGTCGCCCGCCAGATGGCGGACCGGCCAGACGACGACGGCACGGTCATCGCGCGCGGCGACCGGCGTGGCCCTCGCGCACGCCAGCAGCACCAGCAGGACGGCGATGCCGAGCCACAACTCGGAACGACGCCACCCGATCGCCTCTACCAGCGCCGCGGTCACGATCGGGCCGACTATCGTGCCGACGCCGATGCCGGTCACTGCGATTCCGATGGCGTGCACCCGGTGGCGGACGAACCAGGCGCCGACGTTCGCGACCGCCGGCACGTAGACGCAACTGACGCCGACGCCGACGGCCACATAGCCCAGGACGGCCTGCGCGATGTGTCCGGCCGCTGCGGTGAGCGCCAGACCGGCTGCGATGAGTAGCCCGCCGGCCGCGAGCAAGGGCCGCGGACCGTGGCGGTCGGCGAGCTTTCCGGTCACTCCGCTGAGCGCGAGAAAGGTGCACGTGAAGACCGAGAAGGCCCAGCTGGCCTGGCCCGCGGTGACGCCCAGCGATGCTCGCATCGGCTCGACCGAGCACGACTACCGCGCGGCTGTCGACGCCCTGCTCGCCGCACTCACCGGCCGATGCTGTGGCCGCGGACGCACGACGGCGCCGAGGAGGTTGCCGCCGGCGTAGTAGCCGAGTTGGCGCGAGTCCGTCCCCGCCGGATTGTCGCCGAGGACGACCAGGCAGTCGTCGGGCACCACGTCCTCCGGTACCGCACTCAACGCCGATACTCGCGTTCGGGGGACGGGATCGCCCGGCGCGGCCGCGACCCGTTTGATGACCCAGAACGGGTCGTCGATGGGCGGCAGCCCGCCCAGCGGTTTACCCGGGAGGATCACGATCACCTGCCCGGCCCGGACCGCGGAGGCGCGGCAGCGGCGCACCAGAACCCGGTCGCCGCAGCGGTACGTGGGCTCCATGCTGAAGCCGGTGACCCGGACCATCACCAGGTTCCGCCGGACCCACGCCGCGGCGGCGAGCACGCCAGTGATCGGTACCAGCGCCGCGACGATGTTCACGATGCCGCCTCGGCCGTCGCCCGGTTGTCGAACTGGTCCACCTGGTCGTCCAGGTAGCCGGTGGCTTGCAGCGTGAACAGGTGAGCATAGGTCCCGCCGGCGTTCATCAGGTCGGCGTGCGTGCCCTCCTCCACGACGGCGCCGTCGTCCAGCACCACGATGGCGTCGGCGTTCCGGATCGAGCCGAGACGGTGGGAGATGAGCACGCTGGTGCGCCCGGCGCGGTGCCGCTGCAGTCCGGCATGGATGCGGTACTCCGCCTCGGCGTCCAGGCCGGACGACGGCTCGTCCAGGATCATCAGGTCGCGGCCGTCGCGCATGAATGCGCGGGCGACCGCGAGCCGCTGCCACTGACCGCCGGAGAGGACCACCCCGGTGGTGGGATCCTCGCGGTCGGCCTCGGTCATGAAGATCCGCGACAGCAGCGTCTGATAGCCGGCCGGGAGGCCGGCGAGTTCGTCGTCGATACCGGCCTGCTGCGCCGCGGTCCGGATCCGGTCGTCGTCGTCGATCGCCGTCACGTCGCCGAGGCCGATGTTCTCCGCCGCGGTCAGGTCGTACTCCACGAAGTCCTGGAACACGGCCGTGACCCGCTTCCGCAGCGAGGCCGGGTCCAGTTGGCGCAGGTCGATGCCGTCCCAGTACACCGCGCCCCGTTCCGGGTCGTAGAAACGGCAGAGCAATTTGATCAGCGTGCTCTTTCCGGAACCGTTTCGCCCGACGAGCGCGGTCGCTCGGCCGACGGGGATCGTGAGCGTGACTCCCCGCAGCGCCCAGGGGGCGTCCGGGGTGTACCGGAACCACACGTCGCGCAGTTCGATGCCCTCCCGCAGCGGCGGGACCGGCCGGGGATGCGCGGCGATCGGGAGGTCGGTGGGGCCGGTCACCACGGCGCGGAAGTGATCGAAGATCAGGAACTTCTGGTGGAGCAGCGTGAACTGACCGATCGCGGTCGCCAGCGCGCTCTGCACTCCGGCGGTCGCACCGATGAACAGCGCGACGTCACCGATCGACAGTTCACCCTGCCGGGACGCACGGACCGCCCACACCAAACCACCGCCGGCGACCACGGCGCCGAGGAGAGCCAACCCGCCCTGTACGAAGAGCTCACGGCGATCGACGGCGCGCCGCGCGCGGTCCGCCTTGCGGCGCTCGGTGAGCATTCGCCTCTGGAGGAAGCCCGCGATGCCGAAGAGCCGGGTCTCTTTGGCGGCGTTGGCGCGCAGCAGCAGATCGCGGTAGAACAGCTCACGGCGCTCGACCGGGCTGATCGTGAACGTCATGCACGCCCGCCGCCGCGAGAGAGCCAGCTCGGCGAAGAGCACCGGGATGGCGGCCACCACCACGACGATCGCCATCACCGGGCTGATCAGCACGAGCGACACCAGGAACCCAGCCAGCGCGAGCATCGACCGAGCCGCGCCGAGCCCACCGGCGACGATCTCCGCGGGACCCTGCTCGGACATCACCGCCACCTGCAGCCGGTCGAGGAACGCGGGTTGCTCGAAGCGGACCATCCCGGTCAAGCGACCCACCGACCCGTGCAGCCGGTCGATCGCGACCAGGCTCGCCCCGCGGTTCAACTCGGCCTGCAGGAACTGGTCCAGCTGCGGAAGCGTCGCGGTGGCGACGCCGGCGAGCGCCAGGCCGGTGGCGAGCGTCACGAGGGGCCCGATCGCTCCGCCGGCGACGATCTGGTCGATCACGCCCCGCGTCAACCAGGTGACGGCGACCGGAGCCGCGGCCCCGACCAGCGCCGCGGCGGCCAGCAGCAGCACGGTGCGGGGAGAGGCCAGCCAGGCGATGCGGACGGCCAGCGCCGCGGCCGCGCGCGGCGCCGCGTCCGGCGCCGCCGTTCCGGCGTCGGGTGGCATCCCGCTGGGTGGCGGTGCGGTCACGGGACCGGGACGGGCAGGGCGGCGGCGTCCGGGCCGCTCCACCGAATCCGTCCGTCGGCGTCGACGAGCGTCGCGGTAGGGAAGGTCGTCACCCCGAACGCCGACGCCATGCCCGGTGCACCGGGCGGCTCCACCACGACTCGGGCCACCGGCGTCAGCTCACCCACCATGGCGGCACCCGCCTCGCCGGTGCCCGCGACGACGGCGATCACCCGGGACGCACCGCCGGGGAACGTCCGAGCGGCCGTGGCGAACGTCGGGACGGCCGCGACGCACGGGTCGCATCCCGGGCTGAAGAAGCCCACCAGCGTGCCGTCGTCCAGGTCGTGCCGCGACACCGTCATGCCGTCCACCGTGGTGGTGGAGAAGTCCGCAACCGTGCTGCCGACCGGCGGCATGGCGCCGTGCAAGCCCGGGGGCAGCGCGCCCGGAGCGGCGGCGAGTTGGCGGAGCCTGCGGACGACCCCGACGGTCAGCAGGAGGTTGAGCAGACCGAGCACGCCCAGGGCGAGAACGGCGGCGACGAGATAGGGCACGTCAGATCCTCTCCGTCGCGCGACCCGTCGCGACCGGCGTCGACCGGTCGGAGAAGAGGTCCGCGACGTCGTCGAAGGAGATCGTGAGAACAGCGAGGACGAGCGCGCCGAACACTGCGACGCCGACGCCTCCGGGATGCAGATCCACCACCAGGCCGGTGCCGCCCGGTACCGGCGCGGTCGCCGCGCCGAGCCGGTCGGGTCGCGCGGCTGGGCACCAGACCGGCGGACAAGTCTCGCCGCCCGCTCGCGGTGTACGCAGCTCCGCACACCGCGACGGCGGCCAGAGCCAGCACGAGCAGCGGCAGCCACTGGTCGTCGCCGAACGGCCGCGTCAGTGCGATCAGCCCGATCGGCGACGCCCAGCGCAGCCAGCCCAGCGCGTCGACGCCGTCCCCGATCATCCGCACGAGCAGACTCGTGCCGAGCAGCGCGACCGCGACGGTGGTCGCGGTGGTTCGGGTGGAGAACAGCTGCGCGGTCAGCGCCGCGACCCCGGCGAAGAACACCCCGAGCAGCGCCAGCCCCACGCCGTGGACGAGCGCACCCCGCATACCGACGCCGGTCGCGGCCAGCGCTACCGCGACCGCCGCGCCGACGACCAGCGGAGCGGCGACCAGCACCGCGAGGTGACGGGCAACGGCTTTCCGCAGCGGAGTGCGCCCGGCCAGCAGCAGATCCCAGCGACCGGCCGCCTCCTCACCGCGCAACACTCGGGTCGTCGCCACGATCGTCCACGCCGCGATGATCAGCGCGAGTGGTGTGCCGCTGCGCCACACGGTGAAACCGCCGACGGTGTCGAGCGCGATCGGCTCGCCGAAGAGCGTCCGGATGGCCGGGTTGCTCGCGAGCGCGCGCAGTGACTCGGCGCTGGCCGGATCGTTGACGATCGCGCGCGCGGTAGCGGCGACGAGTCCGGTCATCCCGGCGGCGACGGCCAGAACGACGACGGCCCCGGCGCGGATCTGCCGGACGGCCAGCCAGGTAAGTGCCCACCCAGCCTCGTCCCGCACGGTCAGAGCGGACGGGGCAGTGAGCGTTCCGGCGGTCACCGGGCCACCTCGCTCACGGAGTCCCGGCCGTAGTAGTCGAGGAAGATCTCCTCGAGGCTGGGTTCGCGGATACTCACTGCGACCGTGTCGACGTCGGCCAGCGCGTGCAGCGCCGGCCCGGGAGGGCCGGTCAGCGCGAACCGCAACCGTCCCTCCCCGAGTGATTCGACGCCGTCCACGCCGGGCACCGCGTCCAGCCGGGGCGCTGGACCGGTGTAGGTGAGCGTCACCTCCGAGCGGTGCAGCCGACGCAGGTCCGGCACCGTTGCAACCTCGGACAGTCGTCCGGCGCGCAGGATGCCGACCCGGTCGCAGACGGCCTCGACCTCGGCGAGCTGGTGGGAGCTGAGGAACACCGTCTGGCCACGGTCGCGGGCCTCGTCCACCGTCCGGCGGAACTGCTGCTCCATCAGCGGATCCAGGCCGCTGGTCGGCTCGTCGAGGATCAGTAGCGGCGCGCGGGTGGCGAACGCCGCGACCAAGGCGATCTTCTGCCGGTTGCCCGTGGAGTACGCGTCGGCGCGCTTGGACAGGTCCACGTCGAACCGCGCCAGCAGCTCGTCGCGGTAGGCGGTGTCGATGCCCGGGCCGGTGCGGGCCAGCAGATGGAGGATCTCCTGTCCGGTCAGCCGCGGCCACAACGCGACGTCCGCCGGTACGTAGGCCACTCGCCGATGGGCGACCGCCACGTCGGCGGCGGGGACGTCGAACAGCCACGCCCGGCCGGAGGTCGGGGAGGCGAGTCCGAGTAGCAGCCGGATCGCGGTGGACTTTCCGGCGCCGTTGGGGCCGAGGAAGCCGAACACCTCACCCGGCGGGACCTCGATCGTCAGGTCCTCGAGCGCGGGCAGGCGGCCGTAGTGCTTGGTGAGGGCATCGGTGCGCACGGCGGGAGCAGTCATCGCCAGAGCCTTCCGATCGACGCGGTTAGGACGTCGCCGACCAGGCTTCCCGGCACACCACGTAGGACGGTACGCCGATTGGAGCCCGCCGGGAAGGCTTCGTCGTACCGCCGCGCGAGCGATCGGCTAGCTCAGGACTGCTCGTAGACGTCGGGAATGCCGTCGCGGTCGACGTCCCTCTCCTCTTCTTCCTGGAGGCGCCGGTAGGTGCGGTTCCGCAGGCGCAGAAGAATCGCGGCCAGGACGGCCGCGATCAGCGAACCGGTGAAGACGGCCACCTTGACGTGCTCGTCGCTGTCGCTCCCGGCGCCGAACGCGAGTTCGCCGATGAGCAGGGAGACGGTGAAGCCGATACCGCCGAGCAGTGCGAGGCCGACGACGTCGATCCAGGCCAGGCCTTCGTCCAGGCTCGCGCGAGTGAACCGTGCGACCAGCCAGGTGATCAGCGTGATTCCGACGGTCTTGCCCGCGACCAGGGCAACGACGCTGTGGCCGATTCCGATCGCGGGCGCAGCGGGTCAGCGCGGGTTGTCGAGCATGGGGTCCAGCCGGACGCCGGGGTGATCCCGGCTTACCGAGGCCAGCCGCCAGGGCGTGGGAAACACGGCGAGCAGCGCGCCGTCCCGGGTCCGGGTGAATACCTCGACTCCGGGTGCCCGCTCCAGGACCGGGGCACCGGCGGCGTCGGTGCGGCGGGCCACCTGGTAAGTCAGTGGTTCCAGGACGCCGGGGGCGGAGAACTCGTGGGCCAGGCGGTGCAGCGCGACGTCGAACTGCATTGGTCCGACGGCGGCGAGCACGGGTGCCTGTTCGCCACGTCGGTCGGAGACCAGTACCTGGACGACGCCTTCCTCGTCGAGCTGGGTGACGCCGCGGCGGAACTGCTTGACTCGGCTGAGGTCCTGCGGCCGGAGCACCGCGAAGTGCTCGGGCGCGAAGGCGGGCAGGGGCGGGAAGGCTACGGCCCGGCCGGTGCAGAGGGTGTCGCCGACCCGCAGCGCGGTGGCGTTGACCAGCCCGATGACATCGCCGGGGTAGGCCGTCTCGAGCGTGGAGCGCTCCTGACCGAACAGGGCGCTGGCGTATTTCGTGCTGAACGGTCGACCGGTGGCGGCGTGCACCACTTGCATACCGCGGTCGAAGCGGCCGGAGCAGACCCGTACGAACGCGATGCGGTCGCGGTGCGCGCGGTCCATGTTGGCCTGGACTTTGAACACCACGCCGGAGAAGTCCGCGTCCAGCGGGCGTGGGGCGCCGCTCACGGTCGGACGCGGAGCGGGGGAGGGCGCGAGGTCGATGATGCCGTCGAGCAGGTGCCGGACTCCGATGTTGGAAACCGCGCTGCCGAAGTACACCGGGGTGGCCTTACCGGCGAGGAAGGCCTCCGGTTCGTGCTCGGCGCCGACGCTGCTGAGCAGGTCCAGTTCCTCGACCGCCGTGCGGTAAGCACTGTTCTGACTCATCGCAGCCGGGTCGAGGACGCGCGCGGTGGCCGCGGTGGCACCACCGGCGGCCCGGGAGAACCCGACGACCTCGTCCTCGCGGCGGCGGTCGATGAGGCCTTGCAGGTCGCCGGCGAGGCCAATGGGCCAGGTGATCGGCGTCGGCCGGATCGCTAGCCGCTCTTCCACGGCGTCGAGCAGCGCGAGCGCGTCCTGCCCGGGGCGGTCCCACTTGTTGATGAACGTCACGATCGGAATGCCGCGGTGGCGGCAGACGTCGAACAGACGCAGCGTCTGAGGTTCCAGGCCCTTGGCCGCGTCCAGCAGCATGATCGCGCAATCCACGGCCGTGAGTACCCGGTAGGTGTCCTCGGAGAAGTCGGCGTGGCCCGGAGTGTCGACCAGATTCAGGATCGTGTCGCGGTAGGTGAAGCGCAACGCGGCGGAGGTGACCGAGATGCCGCGCTGCCGCTCCATCTCCATCCAGTCACTCGTGACGCCCCGGCGGCCCGCTTTGCCGTGTACCGCCCCGGCCTGGGTGATCGCGTCGGCGTGCAGCGCGAGGGCCTCGGTCAGGGTGGACTTGCCTGCGTCGGGGTGGCTGATCACGGCGAAGGTCCGCCGGCGGCGGGCTTCGAGAACGACGTCCGGGTCGGACACCAGGCTTCCTTACTTCAGGCGGTCAGCGCGGCTGTGGCCCCGCGGACGACATCGGCGACGGAATGAGTGTGGCTGCGCAGTGAAGCTCGTCAGCGGGCGGGTCGGTGTGGTCTCAGGGCTGTCGGCGGCGATGTTCGGTGAGGGGCCCGGTGCACCTGGCCAGGCCACGGGAACTGTCGGGTGGGTACGTACATCGGCATGGGCAAAGCAAGCACCGCGGGTATGCCCAACTTCTCCGCCACGTGCTGCCCGGCGATCACCTGACCGTTGTGCACGATGACGTCCGCGCCGGCGCCCGCCCCGGTCGAGGCCACCTGCCAACAGTCGTCCAGAACGCCGGTGAACATCGCGGGCAACTGCCGCATCAAGCGGATCTTCGCGCGCGCCCCGCCAGCGGCGACATCGCCCACCACGGAGCTGGTATCCAGAACCCGTAACGGGCCGTCATCGAGGGCGGCGAACTGCACACCATTGCCGGTCGCCAGACCGGCGAGCCGTTCCGGTGCCGCCACCACCGCCTGGTGACCGCGCTGCTGCAGCCCACGAGCCAGAGCTACGAACGGCTGCACGTCGCCGCGGGTGCCGAGCGTCAGAACCAGAACCTTCACGATGAACCTCCCGCGGGGCGCGGCTGCTACTCGGTGACGAGCAGGTCGGCGTAGTCGGCGATCGTCAGCGGCCCGGCCGTGAGCGAGGCGTCGCCGCGCGGCACCGGCAGTGGCTTCCCGTCTTGGACGAACCGGACCGCGCCCACGGCGAGGCGGGACGTGAGGGTGCAGACGATCTGGCCGAAGGCCAGTACGTCGTCGGTGCGGCCGGCCTCCCGGTACTGATCGCCGAGGTCGACGGTGACGATGCCGCCGTCCTGGGTGGCGCCGGTGGCGAGCCTGGTCGCGGCCAGGGCACTGGTGTAGCCGGAGTTCTGCTCGACCGCGTCCGGCCCCTGCAGCAGCAAGCGCAGGTGGGTGTCCGCGCTGATCGGCGGCCGGACCCGCCGGATCACGGGGGTGAGCGCGCCGTCTCGCACCAGGCAGATCCGTTCGGTGGCGCTACCCGGCTGCACCCCGGGCGAGGCGCTCGGGAGCGATGCGCCGGAGTCTGCCGTCCGGCGCGCGGAACGTGGCTCGTCGTCCAGCGGGACGCCACAGCCGGTCAGCGTCAGAGCTGTCACGACGACGAGAATCGCGGCGGAGAGCCGTCGCCTCATCGGACCGGTCCGTTCAGTCGGACCCGGAACCGGGCACCACCGCCCGGGTTGTCCTCCACCCAGGCGGCGCCGCCGTGGGCGGCCGCGTGTGCGGCGACGAGTGCCAGGCCGAGCCCGGTGCCGTCGCTGCCGGTCCCGCGGTCGTGGGCGGTCCGGCCGCGAACGAAGCGGTCGAAGATGGCGTGTCGGTCCTCAGGACGGACACCCGGGCCCTGGTCCTCGACGACGAGTTCGTTGCTGGCGATGCGGATCGCGGTCGGACCGCCGCCGTACTTCTCGGCGTTCTCGACGAGGTTGGTGAGTATCTGCTCGACGCGTGTCCGGTCGACCTCCCAGACCGGTTCGTCGGTGTCGACGTGGACGAGGTCGGTCGGCTGGTGCCGGGCGCGGCACACATCCCGGGCGAGCGCGGCGATGTCCACGGGTGTCCGGTCGAGCGGCTGATCGCCGCGGGCGAGCGCGATCAAGTCGTTGACCAGGTGCTGGAACCGGTCTACTTCTTCGCCGACCAGCTTGGCCGCGGCGGCGGTCCGCTCGTCGAGTCGATCGGCGCGGCGGGTGAGCACACCGGCGGCCGCGGAGAGCGTCTGCAGCGGGGAACGTAGTTCGTGGCTGACGTCGGCGGCGAAGCGGCGGTCGCGTTCCACCCGGTCGGCGAGTTCGTCGACCATGTGGTTGAACGACGTGGTGAGCCGGGCCAGGTCGGGTTCGGTGGCGGGGTCGAGCCGGGTCCTGACTAGGCCGGCGGTGATGTGTTCGGCGGCTTCGGCGACCGAGGTCAGGGGGCGCAGCACCGACTGGGTCACGTACCAGCCGAGGACCGCGCCCGCTCCGGCGGTCATGAGAGCGACCGCGGTGAGGACCACGGCGAGGGTGCGGAACGTGCGTTCCAGCTCGGCGAGCGAGTCGACTTCGTAGAACGCGGTCGACGAGGAGATCGGGACCCCGACCACGACCACGGGCCGGCCACCCGAGCGCACCCGCTGCACCATCGGCTCCCCATCCGCGACGCGATCCTGCAATGCGGCGGGGATCGCGGCAGTGATGCCTTCGTCCGCGCTGCGCGCGTACCAGGTGCCGTTGCGGCGGACGAGGACCTGCCGGTCGCCGGTGGTCTCCAGTGACCCGAGGATCTCGACGATGTCCGGGTCCTGAGCGGTGAGTCCGGCGCGGACCACGGTGGCGTTGAAGTGCGCCGCGCGGACCGCAGCCCGCTCCCTGCCCTCGGTCAGCGACGTCCGAATGAGCTGGTAAGACAGCAGAGCCATGGCGGCCGACAGCAGCAGCGCGCCGATCGCGAAGCTCGCGATCACCCGGCGCCGTAGGCCGATCGGTCTCACGGCTGCAGCTTGTAGCCCATGCCGCGGACCGTCACCAGGTGACGGGGGTTGCGCGGATCGAGTTCGATCTTCTGGCGGAGCCGCCCGACGTGGACGTCGACCAGCCGCTCGTCGCCGACGTCGTATCCCCACACACGTTGCAGCAACTGCTGGCGGGAGAGCACCCGGCCCGCGTGCTCGGCGAGCTCGCAGAGTAGGCGGAACTCGGTGCGGGTGACGGCGACCGGCTCGCCGCCCAGCGTCACCTCGGCGGCGTCCGGCCGTACCGCCAGCTCGCCGAACGTCCACGAACTCACCGGGGGCGCCGGCGTCCGGACGCGGCGTTGCAGGGCGCGCAGACGCGCGGCGAGTTCCTCGGTCGGGACCGGCTTGACGACGTAGTCGTCGGCTCCCGCCTCCAACGCTCGGACGACATCCTGAGTGGCGTCCCGAGCGCTCAAGACGAGCACCGGAACGTCGTCGGAGCGTCGTAGCTCCCGGATGCACTCGAAGCCGTCGAGGCCCGGCAGCATCAGGTCGACCATCACCACGTCTGCTGGGTGCCTGCGCTGCCGATGGAGCCCTTCCTCGGCCGTCCCGGCTCCATTGGCGTCGAAGCCTTCCTCGTCGAGGGCGAGGAGCAAGGACAGGCGAATGCGGTCGTCGTCCTCGATCACCAGCACCGACGCCATACCGCCATCTTCCCTGCCCCGGCGCGAACCGGCGAGTGACTCCGGCTCCCCCGGGCGCACTGTCATGGAACTGTCATACGACCTCCAAGCGATCTCCACAGGACGCGGCGAAGCTCGAACCGAAGACACAAAGTAGCCGGGAGGGAACGTGGACGTTCTCCAGACCGAACGACCCGAGGTCGGTATCCCCGTCGTCGAGCTCTGCCTGCGCGAGGCGATCACCAGCGCCCAGCTGCCGACGGTCCGGGAGCGGGTCGATGAGGTCCTCGCGATCGCCCCACGGGTGCTCGTACTCGATCTGAGCCAGTGCCCGGCGGTGGACGCCGCGGGGATCGCCTACCTGGTGGACCTGCACCGCCGGATGCGACGGGTGGAGGGACGTCTGGAGCTGCGTGCCCCAGGGCCACGAATCGATCGGATGCTCCGCCTCACGCACCTCGACCGCGTTCTGCCGGTCGTTCCACGCGATCACGACGCACGTCCCAGCGCCCTGTCCGCCGTGCTCGGAGAGGAGAGCACACCGCAATGACCATCACCGGCATCATCAGTGCCGTCGTCGTCGGACTGATCGTCGGCGCCCTGGGACGGCTAGTCGTTCCCGGCCGCCAACGCATCCCCCTCTGGCTCACGCTCGTCATCGGCATCGTCGCGGCGCTGCTCGGCACCACGATCGCTCGCCTGGCCGGCGTCGACACCGACGGGTTCAGCATCGTCGAGCTGATCGCGCAGATCGCCTTGGCCGCACTCGGCGTCGCCGTCGTGGTCGCTACCAGCAGTCGGCGTGCCGGCGTCCGCTGAGATCACCGACGTGGTCCGCCTGCAGCCCGTCCTCTCCCCGCCGCGGGCGGACCACCCGATCATTCCGACCTCGACCGGTTGCCCGACCGGCCGGGATCGGCACGGTCCTGTCCGAGTCCGTCAGACGGAAGGCGCTCGTATGTACTACTGGCCGTTTCCGTTTCCCGAAGAGAGCGGATCGTCCTCTCGACCGGCTGACGAGTCGTCGCGTCCGCTCAGTCCTGACGAGCAGATCAGCGCCACCGTCCTCGCGCGGCTCTTGCTCGACGACCGGACACGACCAGGCCAGGTCACCATCCAGACGCAGGCCGGCGTCGTCATCCTCAGCGGCACCATGCCCACGGCCGAGGCCCGCACGGTCGCTGCGCAGATCGCTGCCACCACCACCGGAGCCCGCGATGTGTGCAACATCCTCCGGGTGCCCAGGCATCGTTTTTTGCTCCGCGACAGGTCGCTGGCGGCCCTGCTCGTCATGAGCGCGTACATCAGCCTCGTCGTCGGCATCCTCGGCGGCGTCGTCGGCTGGATCGCACTCGCGCTGATCTGCGCGCTCGCCGCCTCAGCCGTGGAGAGCCGCTACGTTCGCGGCACCCAGCGGGGCCGCGGGAGCAGGTAGTCGTTCCCGCGGGCGCGGATGCCGTCTCAGCGACTATGCAGCGTAAGCCGCGTTCGACGGCGCGGGCATCCCCCGCACATCAGCAACCCCGTCTACACAGAGGCTCGAGATCGGCGCGGACCAGTGACTCGGCCTTCGGCCGATCCGCTCCAACGGAATCACGTCGACGATCGCTGGATGAGCAATCGTGAGTCGAAGCCGCCGCTGAATGCCACCTCCTCGCCCGCGAGGGCGGCGGCGACCGCTTGCGCACGCCGACGTGCTGCCTTGACCACGTCGAATGTGACGGTGGTCAGTGGTGGGTCGGTGAGGCGGGCGGTGGGAATGTCGTCCACTCCGATGATGGCGAGGTCTTTCGGGGCGGCGAGCCCGTGCTCCCGTAGTCCGGCCAGCACGGCGATCGCAGTCTCGTCGTTGATGGCACACACGCCGGTGACACCCTGTTCCCGCCAGTGCGCCACGGCCCGAGCCGCGTCGGCGACCTCCAGGTCGACGTCCACGACCACCGGGGGGTTCAGCTGGGCCTCGGCGCAGGCATCGATCACGCCGGACAGGCGAGCCTCCGCGATCGGACGCGTCTCGGAATGCACGGACATGGCATAACCGAGGGATTGATGCCCGCGGGCGATCAGGTGCTCGGCCTGCGCCCGGCCGACGCGCCCCATCGGCCCGTCGATGCCGCGGGAGAATTGCGACAGCACGACGTCCGCCCCGGCCCGGCGGAGGGCGTCGACCTCGCTGTGATCGACGGGCATCAGTGCTACGACGGCGGACGCGTTGAGAGCGGCGCACACATCGGGCAACGGACGGCTCTGCGCACCGGACAGGTGGGTCACCAGCGTGAGCCCGTAGCCGCTGAGCTCGCCCGCGAAGACCTCGATGAAGCGACCGAGGTTCGAGCCCAACGGAAGCGCGGGAACCGCGAGCAACACCACGCTGCTCCGCCCGGCGGCGAGCGTCCGTGCTGAGGCGTAAGGCCGGTAGTCCAGGCGCCGGGCGGCGTCGAGGACCCGGCGACGAGTGTCGTCCGGGATCGTCTGGTCGGGTCGGTTGTTGAGCACGAAGCTGACGGTCGTGCGCGAGACGCCTGCGGCACGGGCGACATCGGCGCTCGTCGCGCGCTTGGACATGGACACCCTCACCTCCCGCCGCCGGCACGCGGTCGTCGATCGCACTGGCATCGTACGGCGTCGCCAATTCGGCCAGCGACGATTGCTCGCATTCTGCGGGCGCGCTCGGACCGGGCGGCAAGAGATGGCAAATCATTGACGGCATTCGTCGACCCGTGTGAATTTGAGCGCCTGCTCGGTTCGCTCAACGAAGGAGTTCGGGCGTATGCACGGTGAAGACCGGCAACGGGAGATTCAAAGTGTTCTCGCGACGGTCACGTTCGAGGCGGAGGAGCTCGAACAACTGCGGCGTGCAGTCGCTCCGGCGGAATTCGTGCAGAGGGCGCCCTGGGATGCGGCCGGAATTGCCGAAGCCCTCGAGCGCGCGGACGTCGCGATCATCTCGGGCGACCTCGATCGACGGCACCTGGACGCGCCGCGTCTGCGGTGGGTGCATTGCGATCATTCCGGCCTCACCCGATCCGCGGTGCCCGAGGTGTTCGAGAGAGGGCTACTCGTCACCGGCTCGGCCGGGCGCTCTGCTCCGGCGCTGGCCCAACACGGCTTCTACTTCGCGCTCGCGTTGAGGTTCGACGTCCGGCGACTGCTGGAGATGCAGGACGCACACCGCTGGCACGGCATCGAAGGCTTCGAACACAAGCACGCGCTCTGGGGCCAGACGCTGGGCATCGTGGGATTCGGGCACACGGCCAAGGAAATGGCCCGCCTCGGTCAGGCCTTCGGCATGCGCGTCATCGTCTATCGACGCAGGTCCGCCGAGGTCGCGCCCGACGTCGACGTCATGCTGTCGGCCGACGACGGTGACACGATGGATCGGCTTCTCGCGGAGTCCGACGTCATCATGCTCGCCACCCAGCTGACCGACGCGACCCATCATCTCTTCTCCACCGACGAGTTCGCGGCGATGAAGACCACCGCCGTCCTCATCAACCTGGCCCGCGGCGCGGTCATCGATCAGGATGCGCTGGTGAAGGCGTTGCACAGCGGAGAAATCGCCGGTGCGGGCCTCGACGTCGCCGATCCCGAGCCGCTTCCTCCGGACGCGGCCCTCTGGGACGCGCCGAACGTTCTGATCACGCCGCACATGACCCCGGCCGTGCCCGATCGCACGCAACGCTCGATCGACGTCATCGTCGAGAACGTGCGGCGTTATCGCGCCGGCGAGCCACTGCTGAATGCGTTGACCGAACGTGACGTCTATACGCGAAATCGTGGCGCCTGACGAACCCCCTATCCGTTGCGTTCACCACAAAGGTGTAGTGAGGCAAATGAAGATTCTTTCACGCTCGGTTCGCCGTGCCGTTTTGGTGGGTGCCGCCGCGCTGTTATTGACAGCTAGTGCCTGCAGCGATCCCGACTCCGACTCCGGCTCCGAATCGGCGGCCAGCATCACGATCGGCATGCAGGCGCCGATCAACAGCTTCGATCCGGCCGATCTGCTGGAAGGTCAGCAGGCGTATGTCTGGTCGGCGCTCTACGACACGTTGCTCCACATCGACAACGACGGCAAACTGCAGCCCAACGCTGCGGAGAGCTGGAAGTACTCCGACGACGCGCGCACCTTGACCCTGAAGTTGCGCGACAAGATGACGTTCTCGTCCGGAGACACCGTCACTGCGGCAGCGGTGAAGGCGACGCTCGAACACACGATAGCCAGCGCGGGCTCCCAGCGGGGCAACCTGGAGGCCGTGACGGCGGTCGAGGCGCCCGACGAGCGTACGGTCGTCCTGAGTCTCTCGCGCCCGGACTCGAGCCTACTGATCTCCCTGAGTCAGGGTGCCGGTGTCATCGGGGATCCCAAAACGCTGAACACGCCCCGCACCACTTTGGATCCCGTCGGTTCCGGCCCGTACGTGCTGGACCGGAAAGCGACGGTCAACGGTTCCAGGTACGTGCTGCAGCGGCGGGACGACTACTGGAACGCCGACGCGTACCCGTTCCGGACGCTCACGGTGCGGGTGATCGCGGACCGCACCGCGCTGTTCAACGCGTTGCTCTCCGGTGAGCTGGACGCCGGCACCGTCGACGCGAGCCAGGCCCGGGCGGTCAAGGGCGCGGGCCGTCAGCTGAAGCGTGTCGAGGGAGTCGCGATCGCCACGCTCGACCTCAACGACCGGGCCGGTACGCTCGCCAAGCCGTTGGGAGACGTGCGGGTGCGGCGCGCGATCAACATGGCATTCGACCGATCGAAGATCGTCGAGAAGATCATCGGTGGTCTCGGACAGCCCACCACGCAGATCTTCACCCCGCAGTCGCCCGCATTCGATCCGGCGCTCGACAAGAAGTACCCGTACGACCCCGCCGCCGCTCGCAAGCTCCTCGCGGAGGCCGGCTACGCGGCCGGATTCAGCCTCACCATCCCCGCGACCGTGGTGTCCCAGATCCTGCAGCCGACGATCACGCAGTCGCTGGGAGACATCGGCATCACGGTGAACTGGAAGCCGGTGCCTCCTCAGGACTCCGGGCAGACCAAGGAATACGCCGTCTACTTCAACATGGCCGGCACGACGCCGACACCACGGACGATCACGCTCAAGTTGGCTCCGGACGGGTCGAAGAACCCCTTCAAGTACAAGACCCCCGAGCTCGCCGCGCTGATCGACAAGGCGAGCACTGTCACCGACCCCGAGCAGGCGGCCGGGATCTACCAGCAGATCAACGCCTACGTCGTCGACGATGCGTGGTTCGCGCCGATCTTCTCGATCAGCGCGAACTGGGTGACGAAGTCGGGCATCGAGTACCTGGGCAACGGCGCAGGCCTGCTCTCTAGCGTCAGGACGTTCGGTGTCACCGGGTAGGCCGGCGATCGTCCTGCTGAACTCGCTGGGCACCACCGCCGCGATGTGGGACCGCGTCGTTCCGCGGCTGGCCGAGTCGTTCGAGGTGCTGCGCTACGACCAACGCGGGCACGGTAACGCACCGGTGCGGCCGACCACCGGGCTCGACGATCTCGTTGACGACCTGCTCGGTGTGCTCGATCGGCGGGGCGTCGCACGGGTCCACCTCGCTGGAATCTCGATCGGCGGCATGATCGCTCTCCGCGCGGCGAGCCGCGTTCCCGACCGCGTCGCTTCGGTGACGGCACTGTGCTGCGCCGCCGCGCTCGATCGACGGAGTTGGACCGAGCGAGCACGCACCGTCCGCGAACACGGCCTCGACGCGATCGTGCCCGCGGTGATAGAGCGCTGGTTCACCACGGAGTTCCGGAGCCGTCGGCCGGAGGCCGTGCGGGCCTCCACGGAGATGCTGCGGTCGACGCCGCGCGAAGGTTACGCGGTCGGGTGCGACGTGCTCGCCGAGGCCGATGTGCGCGCCGACCTGCCCGGCATCACCGCCCGGACCCTCGTCGTGGGTGGAGCCGAGGACCCGGCGACGCCGCCGGACGAACAGCACGCGATCGCCCGGGCGATTCCGCACGCCCACGTCGAGATCCTCCCGGCGGTCGCCCATCTCGCCCCGATCGCCGAACCGGAAACGATAGCGAAGCTCATCACGGCCAACGCCCTGGCTGCCGAGAGTGTTGGAGAGCAGACGTGGACATAGGTTTTGTCGGAATGGGTGTGATGGGGCGGCCGATGGCGGCCAACCTCGTCGCTGCGGGACACCGACTGGTCGTCCACCGCGACACGCCCGCCGCGCGTGAGCTGCTCGGCACGAACGTGCGCTACGCGGTCTCGGCGGCGGACGCCACCCGCGCCAGCGACGTCGTCGTCCTGATGCTGCCGGACACACCCGACGTCGAAGTGGTGATGCGCGGCGACGACGGCGTCCTGTCCGCGCTGCAACCGGGCACGCTCGTCATCGACATGAGCTCGATCTCTCCGGCGGCGGAGCGGGAACTGGCCGAGCGGGTCGGCCGGGCAGGTGGGCACTACCTGGATGCGCCGGTCTCCGGCGGGGAGATCGGCGCCCGGGAGGGCACGCTCTCGATCATGGTCGGTGGTGACCCGGAGACGGTCGACTGGGCCCGGCCGATCCTGGACGTCCTCGGATCCCGGGTCTCGCACGTCGGTGCCGTCGGGGCCGGCCAGGTGGCGAAGATCGCCAACCAGATCCTGGTAGGTGTCACGATCGAGGCGGTCGCCGAGGCACTTCGGCTGGTCGAGGCCGCCGACGTGGACCCGGTCGCCGTTCACAGCGCGTTAATGGGCGGATTCGCCTCCTCCCGCGTGCTCGAGGTGCACGGTCCCCGGATGATCAAGGGCGAGTTCGAGCCGGGCTTCCGGATCAGGCTTCACCGCAAGGACCTCGGGCTGGCCGTGGAGGCGGCTACCCAGCTCGACGTGGCGCTGCCGACCGCGAGCATGGTGCACCAGCTGATGAACGCGGCGGTCGCCGCGGGACTCGCCGACCGCGACCATTCCGCACTACGCCTCGTCCTCGACGGCTCCCGGCCGTGATCACCTACGTCCTCCGCCGGCTGGCGACCGGCGTCGTCCTCGCGCTACTGGTCACCCTGATCACGTTCGCGCTGCTGAGCACGTCCTTCGACCGGGTGGTCGCCGGAGTGCTCGGCCCGGCGGCGACGCCCGAGCTGGTGGACGCCCGCAAAGCCGAGATGGGTCTGGACCGGGCCGTGCTCGTGCAGTACCTGGACTGGCTCGGCCACGTCCTGCGCGGTGACTTCGGGACGTCGTACTTCACCAGCGAGGACGTCAGGCACGCGGTGACCGCCCGGCTGAGCGTCACGCTCTCGATCATCGTCGTCGCACTGCTGATCAGCGTCGTGATCAGTGTGGTGCTCGGCGTCCTGTCCGCGACTCGCGGCGGGGTCGTCGACCGGGTGGCGCAGGGCGTCTCGCTGATCGGCAACCTGGTGCCGAGCCTGCTGATCGCGATCGTGCTCGTGCTGGTGCTGGCGATCAACCTGAAGCTCCTGCCCGCCACCGGCTTCACGCCGTTCGCCGAGGACCCCCTGCAGTGGGCGAAGACGATCACGATCCCGGTGATCGTGCTCGTCATCAACGGGATCGCGAACATGGCGGCTCAGATCCGCGGCAGCATGATCGACGAACTCCGTAAGGACTACGTGCGCACGCTGCGTTGCCGCGGAATTCCGGAACGGTCGGTGATCTACCGCCACGCCCTACGGAATGCGGCCGGACCGGCGCTGACCGTGCTCTCGTTCGAGTTCCTGCAGATGTTCGGCGCCGCGCTCATCATCGAGAACGTCTTCGCCCTGCCCGGCTTCGGCGCCTACGCGTTCTCCGCGTCGTTGCAGGGCGACATCCCGATCATCATGGGCATCGCGCTGTTCAGCGTTCTGCTGGTCGTGAGCATCAACCTCGTGGTCGATCTGGTGAACGGCTGGCTCAACCCCAAAGCGAGAATCCATTGAGCGTCGAAATCCTCACGACGGATCCAGGGCTGACCGCCGCGCCGCGCCGCTCGGCGTTGCGCCGGCTGTTGCGGGATCCGCAGGCGGTGATCACCGGCGGGCTGTTGCTGACCGTCCTCCTCCTCGGCCTGCTCGCGCCCCTCCTCACCGACCACGGTCCGAACGACGCATCGCTCGATGCCGTCAACGCCGAGGTGGGGACACCCGGCTACCTGCTCGGCGCCGACCAGAGCGGCCGGGACATCTTCGCTCGCCTGCTGTACTCGATCCGCACCAGCGCGCTCGCGGCGCTGATCGGAACCAGCGTCGCGCTCCTGGTCGGAGTGTCGGCCGGGCTGATCGGCGGATACTTCAACCAATACGTCCGAGGCCTCACCGAGTGGTTGTTCAGCCTCATCATGACGTTCCCCGGGCTGCTGCTGCTGATCGTGCTGATGCCGGTCACCGACGGCGACGTCGGGGTGACGATGGCGATCTTCGGAGTGCTGCTCTCCCCGGCCGTCTACCGCATCGTGCGGAACCTGGTGGTCGCGGTGAAGAACGAACTGTACGTCGACGCCGCGCGCGTCTCCGGGTTGCCCAGCAGCCGCATCCTCCGACGACACGTCCTCGTGATCGTTCGCGGTCCGATCATCATCGCTGCGGCGTTCCTGATGGGCTCGGCGATCGGCGTCCAATCCGGCCTGGCCTTCCTCGGCGTCGGCTCCAGCACGGTGCCGAGCTTCGGCGCGATGATCGCCGAGGGGTTCCGCAACCTCTACGTCGACGCCTGGCAGTTCGCCTGGCCGAGTCTCCTGCTCGGCCTCATCACGGCATCGCTGGTCCTGCTCGGCAACGCCCTCCGCGACGCCCTCGAAGGCGCGCGCCCCAAGCCGGCGAAGCGCAGGACGTCGGCCATGCGCACGACGGTCGCCACGGTGCCGGACGAGGACTCGTCCGAGCTGCTCACCGTGGACGACCTGGGCATCGCCTATCCCAGCCCGTCCGGAGAACTGCACGAGGTGGTCCGCGGAGTGTCGTTCACCGTCGGTGCCGGCGAGACGGTCGGCGTCGCGGGCGAATCGGGCTCGGGCAAGACCCAGACCGCCTTCGCGATCCTCGGCGCCCTCCCGGCCGAGGCGGTGGTCACCCGCGGCTCGATCCGCCTGAACGGTCGCGAGCTGCTCGGCCTGAGCCGGAGCGAGTTACGGAAGGTTCGCGGGAGCGTGGTCGCGTACGTGCCGCAGGAGCCGATGTCGAACCTCGATCCGTCGTTCACGGTCGGCGCGCAGCTGGTCGAGGGACTTCGGTCCGCGCGTGGCCTCTCGCGGGCCGACGCGCGGCAACGCATCCTCCGACTGCTGGAGCGAGTCGGCATCACCGATCCGCAGCGGACGTTCGACTCCTACCCTCACCAGATCTCCGGCGGAATGGCACAGCGCGTACTGATCGCCGGCGCGGTGGCGAGCGAGCCCGCGCTGCTCATCGCCGACGAACCGACGACGGCGCTCGACGTGACCGTCCAGGCCGACATCCTGGACCTACTGCGTGATCTCCGGCGAGAGCTCGGAATGGCCGTTCTGCTCGTGACGCACAACTTCGGCGTCGTCGCCGACAGCTGCGACCGGATCGCGGTGATGCAGGAGGGCGAAGTCGTCGAGGTCGGTGACGTCGCGGACGTGTTCCGGAGCCCGGCCCATCCCTACACCCGGGCGTTGCTCGGCTCGATCCTGCACGGTGACACCGTTCGCGCCGATCCGCCGGTCGCCGCCGGGAGCGAGGTGTCATGAGCACACCACTGCTGGAGGTCGACGACCTCCGCGTCAGCTACCCCGGGCGGGGCTTCCGCGCGCGCCCGGTCGACGTGCTCCACGGCGTCTCGCTGACGCTCGGAACGGGTGAGACGCTCGGGATCGTCGGCGAGTCCGGTTCCGGGAAGACGACGATCGGACGCGCCGTTCTGGGCCTCGTGCCGGCGCGCAGCGGCACGATCCGGTTCGCCGGCCGAGAGATCACCCGAGCGGCGACCAAGGAGCGCCGGGCTATCGCTCGCGATCTCCAGGTCGTCTTCCAGGACCCGTACAGCTCACTCAATCCGTCGCTGACGATCGGCGACATCCTGAGCGAACCGCTCGTCGTGCAGGGCGTCCGGGCAAGCGACGCCCGCGCCCGCGTGCGGATGCTCCTGGACCGGGTCGGGATGCCTGCCGACGCGGTCCACCGGCTGCCGCGCGAGTTCAGCGGCGGACAGCGGCAGCGGGTCGCGATCGCGCGGGCGCTCGCCCCGGAGCCAAAGCTCATCGTCTGCGACGAACCGGTGTCCGCGCTCGACCTGTCGACGCAGGCCCGTGTCCTCGACCTCTTCGTCGACCTTCAGCAGCAGACCGGTGTCGCCTACCTCTTCATCTCCCACGATCTGGCCGTCGTGCGCTACGTGAGCCACCGGGTTGCCGTCGTCTACCGGGGGGACGTCGTCGAGACCGGTCCGGCGCAGATTGTGACGTTCGACCCCGAACACCCCTACACGCGCAAGCTCCTCCTCGCCGCCCCGGTCGCCGACCCTGCCGAGCAGGCCGAACGGCGGGCCGCGCGGCAACGGCTCACGTCCTGAACAGGAGAACATCCATGCCGAGCAGGTGGCACGAGCCGTTCACGGTTTTCCAGACGAACCTGCAGGAGATCGACGCGACGATGGACGTCGAGGCCGCGCTCGACGTCCTCGAACGCCACGGCGCGGACACCTGGCTGCTCAACGCCGGTGGGATCGGCGCGTTCTACCCGACCGAGCTTCCGTTCCAGGCGCGGAACCCGTTTCTCGCCGATCGAGCCTCGGGCGACCTGCTGGGTGACGCCGTGACCGCGGCCGCCCGGCGCGGTGTGCGGGTGATCGCCCGCCTCGACCTCTCCAAGATCACCGCGTCCGTCGCCGCCGAGCACCCCGATTGGCTGTTCCGCACGGCCGCGGGCGAGCCGCAGGTGTACCACGCGCTGCACAGCACGTGCCCGTCCGCGGAGTACTACCAGGAGCGGGCGCTGGACATCTTCGACGAGATCCTCGACCGCTACGACGTCGGCGGGTTCTTCGTCAACTGGTTCAACTTCAACGAGCGCGACTACAGCGAGGTCGTCCACGGTGCCTGCCACTGCGGGGTGTGCGTCAAGCGGTTCGCCGAGTTCAGCGGGGGACTGGAACTCCCCGACGGCCAGCAGTCCCCGGGTTTCGGGCTGTGGCGGCGCTACACCGAAGCGACGCTGACCGGGCTGGGGCGGAAGTACGTCGACCATGTGCGCCCGCGCGGACGTGACCTCGCGATGATCCTGAACAGGGGCGGAACGGTCAGCTACCAGGAGGGCAACAACGCCTTCCGGCACTTCCCGGGCAAGGACTTCTGGCCACACGCGACGGCGGAGGCGGTGAGTGCCCATGTCACCACGCGGTCGCAGACCCCGCTGATCCTCAATGCGGCCGCACACATCGACTCGACGTACCGCCTCGGAGCCGAGCAGCCGGAACAGGTGGCCCACTACCTGCTCCAGGCGATCGCTCGCGGTGGGAATCCGTCGACCTATCTCCTCGGAGCACCGGGGCGAGTTCCGATGGACAGCGTCGCGCTGGCCGAAGAGGTCTCCCGGTTCCACCGCCGGCATCACGACCTGTACGCGGCGCTGCGGCCTGCCGCCACCATCGCGCTGGTCAAGCCAGGGCTCGGACAGGGCGGCTACGCGGCCTACTTCGACATGCTCGAGGAGTTCCGGGGAGCCTACCTGGCGGTGCAGCAGAGGCACTTGCCGTTCGACGTGCTCACCCTCGGGGCGCTGCCAGCCGCGACGCTCGATCACTACCGCCTCGTCCTACTGCCGAACGTGGGAGCGATCGGGTCGGAGGCGGCAAGCGTGCTCGACGCGTTCGTCGAGCGGGGCGGCAACGTGCTGACCACCGGGAACAGTGCGATCACCGCAGGCGGGGGGGTCGAGCTCGCAGCCGCGCCGGCGCTGCGCCGGATCGGCGCGGAGTCCTCCGGCGACGCGCTCCGGTCGACGTACGCGACACTCGCCGACCAGCCGCACCTGGACGAGTTCCGACTCGTCGACTCGGTCGTGCCGGTCTTCGGGGCGAACGCGCGCTATGTCTGGAAGCCAGGTGCGACGAAGGCCGGATCCGTACTCGCGCAGGCTCCGTGGGGGCCACCGGAGCTCAGCTACGGCCACGTCGTGACCGGAGATCCCGCGGTCGCCTCGATCCGGTACGGGAAGGGCACCACCGCGACGATCCCGTGGACCGTCGGCCGCACCTATCGGGAGTTCGGCAAGACCGACGTGCGTGACCACCTGCTGCGGGTGGCCGAGCCGATGGCCGACGCCCAGCTGACCGCGGACCTGCCCGAGCAGGTCGAGCTGATCCTCGGCCGCGACGACGAGGGCTACGTGGTGCACCTGCTCAACCTGACCGGGGCCGGGCGACGCTCGTTCGGGCCGCACGTCCCGATCGACGGCGGCCACCTCGTCCTCCGCCGCGCGGCGGGAAACGAACGAGCCACCGCCCTGGTCGCCGGCCGCGAGCTGACGGTCCGACGGAACGAAGACGCACTCGTCGTCGAACTGCCGACCATCGACCTGTTCGAGGTGGTCCGCATCCGACCGGCCTGACGCACCGCCGGCGCCCAACCCCGCTCTCTCATGTCGAAGGATGTTCATGCCCTCGCTCGATGCCAGCGCCCCTCCCACCGTGGACGGCACGTCCTCCGTCCTCGAGCAGGAGACGGTCGCCTGGGCCGTGGGCAGGCTGCGGAGTGCCGCGCCACGGCGCGGCGACCTCACCGTCGTGCTGATCGCCGCCGACGACGGCGCACGTCTGGCGTTGGAAGGCCTGCCCGACCCACTGGACGAACCGGAGTCCTACACCCTCTGGGCCAGGAGCGACGTGCGGGTGGTGATCAGTGCGGCGGACGAACGGGGATTCGCCTATGCGCTCACCGAGCTGGCGGAGCGTCTCACCGCAAGTCCGGGGCTGGAGCCAGGGAGCCCGGAACAGCACCGTCCCGCCGTGCCGATCCGGGGGATCGCGCGGGCGTTCTCCAGCGTCGAGGAGGACCTGCCGTGGTTCCGCGACCGCCGGTTCTGGCTCGAGTACCTCGATTTCCTGGCCGCACAGCGGTTCAACCGGTTCCACCTGGCGCTGGGCATGCAGTACAACTACGGCACCCCGTCCGGCCGCCACGCCACGGACAACTACCTCTGCTTTTCCTACCCCTTCCTCCTCGACGTCCCCGGCTCCGGCGTCCGTGTCCAAGGACTGTCCGAGCAGGGACGGGACGACAACTTCGCGGCGCTCGCCTTCATCGCCCGGGAATGCCGACGCCGCGGCCTGAGCTTTCAGCTCGGCCTGTGGAACCATGCCTACGACTACGGATGGGCCTCCGAACACACCCATCCGGTCCTCGGACTGGCCCGGCAGACCCACGCGGAGTACTGCGCCGCCGCGCTCGGGATGCTGCTGGAGAAGATTCCGGAGATCGACGGCCTGACGCTCCGGCTGCACTACGAGGGCGGCATCTTCGAGAACGAACGCCAGGTTTTCTGGGAACGCATCTTCCGGGCCGTCTCCGACGCCGACCGGCCGATCACGCTGGAACTGCACGCCAAAGGCGTCGATCAGGCGCTGCTCGACGCCGCGCGGAAGCCGAATCTCACGCCGATGCTGTCTTTCAAGTACTGGGCAGAGCACCTGGGCCTGCCCTACCACCAGGCGTCGATCCGAGCGTTCGACCGCGCGTTGCCGGTCAGCCGGGAACGCCTTGGCGAGCTGGCGAAACTCATCGGCATCACCGAACTCACCCGCCGGTTCACCCGCTACGGCTACGCCGACTTCCTCGACGAAGACCGGGACGTCGAGGTGATGTTCCGGGTGTGGCCCGGCACCCAGAAGCTGCTGCTCTGGGGCGATCCTGCTCTCGCTGCCGGCTACGGCAGGTACGCGACGTTCGGCGGCTCGCGAGGCGTGGAATTCAGCGAGCCGTTGTTCTTCAAGGGCCGCAAGGGCAGCGGCGTGCCCGGCGGCCGCGAGGTGTACGCGCGGGACGGCCTCCGGCTCGGCGCCGCGGACTGGCGCAAGTACCGCTACACCTACCTGCTCTGGGGCCGGCTGACCTACGACCCGGACGCCCGGCCGGAGACCTGGCAGCGGCTGCTCCGCGCGGACTACGGCGACGCCGCGGCGGACGTCGAGCAGGCACTGGCGTCGCTGAGCCGGATCCTGCCGCTGGTGACCGTGGTGCACGCGCCGAGCGTGAGCAACAACGTGTACTCACCCGAGACCTACCGGGACGTGCCTCTCTCGGCCTGGGTACGAGCCCGGCCGTACGAGTTCGACAGCCGTGCGCCCAACTGGGTCGAGGTGGGCTCGTTCGACCCGGCCCTCTTCTACGCGGTCGGTGAGTACGCCGACGACGCGCTCGCGGGCGCCCTCTCCGGACGGTACACACCGCTCGAGGTCGCCGGCTGGATCGAACGATTCGTCGCCGACGGCGAGGCGGCGACCGAACGGGCCCGCACGCACGCGGACACCGACGACCCGCAAGTGCAGCGGACCCTGATCGACGCCGCGGCACTGGCCGGCCTCGGTCGGTTCTTCGCGGCCAAGCTCCGCGCGGCCGTCGACTACGCCTTCTTCCTGCGGAGCGGCGAGCCGGCGAGGATCGACGAGGCGGTGCGGCTGCTGGAGGCGGCCCACGCGGCCTACGGAAGCGTCCGCGACGTCACTGCTGGCGTCTATCGGCCCGGCCTGGCGTTCGGTCCGGCGGAGACCGAGTGGGCGGACTGGGGGGCCAACCTCGACGCGATGGCCGACGATCTGCGAGCGCTGCGTCTGGAGCGCGACCGGGCCGGCGCCGCACCGCCCCCCGCACTCGCCTCGGCGCCCGCTCGGCGCGAGACCCGGTGGGACTGTGGCGTACGCGTCGAGGTTCCCGAGTCGTTCGTACGTAGCGAGCCGCTCGTGGTGCGGGTGGTGGGGGAGGGGGTGGCCGACCTATCGGGCGCGGCGCTGTATTACCGGTACGTCGACCAGTCGAAGGACTACGTGCGCGCCGAGATGAAACGTACCGACGAGGGATTCGCCGCGACGATCCCGGCCGAGTCCACGGCGACTTCCTACCCGCTGATGTGCTTCGCCGAGGTTCGCCGCGTCGACGACGCTCCGGTCTTCGTGCCCGGCTTCGACCCCGATCTGTCCAACCAGCCGTACGTGGTGGTCCACAGCACGGAGTGGAAGGCAGGCCGCACCGGTTAGTCGGTCTGGGCCCGTAACCCGACCGCGGCCACCCCGGCGGCCTCCTCGTGGTCGAAGGTGTCCCCGGAGACGCCGATCGCCCCGACGAGGTTTCCCGAGTGGTCCCGCAGAGCACGCCCCAGGTACCGGCACCAGCGCCCCGCCGATCGCCGCCGTCGCGGCTGAGGAGTTCGCGGTACTCCGCGGTGTACGTCACCTGCGAGCGCCGGTCATCAGGTCTCGTCCATGCAGCGATCGCTGCTGGCTGCGCGCGGTGGTCGAGGCCCGGACGACGAGACGGGCCGGAAGCGTCACCGGTTCCTGGGAGCGGGGCTGCGCGCCGCGCACGATCGCGAGCAGATTGTGGACGGCCGTCCGGCCCATGTGGCGCAGGGGTGCCGCCACCGTGGTCAGCGCGGGGGTAACCAGGGCGGCCGGGAAGATGTTGTCGAATCCGATGACGCTGACGTCGCGGGGAACGTGGGCACCGTGTGCGGCGAGGGCACGGATGAAGCCGATCGCCATGAGGTCGTTGTAGGCGATGACCGCGCTGGTGGGGTGGTGGACGAACTCGGCGGCGGCGCCCCCCCCCCCGGCGACGGTGGGTGCGTACGGTCCGAGGCGGCGGGCGTGTAATCCGAGGAGGGGGGCGTTTTCCCGGAGTGTCCGCCACCGCATGCCATCGACCCAGGACGCCTCCGGTCCCGCCAGGTAGGTCACGCGTTCGTGTCCGAGCTCGGCGAGGTGGGCCGCGGCGTGGCGCGCGCCGCCTGGATTGTCGGTGACCACGCAGGGGACATCGACCAGTGCGCGGTTGAGCAGGACGACCGGGCGTTGCTTCGCGATCGTGCGGATCGACGAGTCGGGCATCCGGGATGTCGCTAGGACGATGCCATCAACGGCGGCCACCGCTCGTTCGAGCGTCTCGCGTTCCTGGGCACTGGACTCTTGGGCGTCGGAGAGCAACAGCGTGTAGCCGGCTTCCGCAGCGGTGGCTTGAGCACCACGGATGATCTCGTTGTGGAATGGATTGGTGACGTCGGAGATGACGAGCGCGATCATCGACGTCCGGCCGGCCTGCAGCGCCTGGGCTATCGGGTTGACGTGGTAGCCCAGTACTGACGCGGCCTCGTGGATTCGGCGTGCGGTTTCTGAGCTGACGCGGCCGGGACGGGCGAACGCACGGGAAACCGTGGAAGTGGCGACACCCGCAGCTCTCGCGACGTCCTGCATCGTTGGTGTCCGTCCAGGGCGAGCAAAGTCGGTCATGGCGCCTCTTCCCCGACGGTGCATCCCGTCGACCGGATCTACGTCGTTACGAGGTGCCGATGCGGAGGTGGCTGGCGGACCTCGGCACGACGGCGTGCGGCGTCGGAGACGCCTTCCGTGATGCGTCACTGCTCTCGAACGTGCAGATACTAGCTGGATAACGCGCGTTAGTGGCGGTTCAGTCACCGTGGCAGACGGTGCCTTGGGCGTCAATAGTCGGCGCGCGTCGAATCGGTTCGGCCGCTTTGATCGGTCAGGAGATGGCCCCGTGGGCAGCCACCTCGGCGAGAGCCGGTGCGTTGAGGAGATGCGGGCGCCGGCTGATGACCCGGCCGCAACGGAGATCCTCTTCTGGCCGGCGCGGTGCCAGATGGAGTACCCAGCCTCGGCGCGGCGCCAGGTGCCCGGGTAGACCTGAGCTCCGAGCCGATCGACGAACTCGGCACGGGCCGCCGCTCGAACGCTACTAGGCCTTCCCGGATCCGATCGTCCGCGACGTCCCGCCGTGAGGTCGTCACTGGACCTGCGACAAGCAAGCCGCAGTGGAGGGAGGGGCTCAGGCCGAGGGGCGCGGCGCGAAGCCCGCGACGATCACGACATTGGTCTCGGCAGCGGCGTGCCGGAGCGGCTTGGCCCTGGCGTACCCGTCGGACTCGTACCAGGCGCGGGCGGCCTCGACTCACTGGAACTCCAGGACGACCGTGCGGTCACCGTGCGTGGAATGACCCATGGTTGTTCAGACGGAACGGCGCACCGCCACGTAGCTCACGAGTGTGCGCTGTCGTGGATTTCGCCGACGAGTTCTTCGAGCATGTCTTCGAGTGCGACGAGGAAGACTCCGTTGGCGTCGCGGGCTTGGGCGAGGTGGGCGCCGCTACGCCGGAGCGCGGCGATGCCTTCGCGGATGGTGGCGTCCGGGGGGATGGAGGGCAGCTCGCGGATGATGTCGTCGGGGATGGTCGCGGTGTGCGGGACGTTGTGGGTGACGGTGTCGATGACGACGTCTTTGAGGTGCAGATATCCGATCGGCGTTCCGCCCTCGTCGATGATCGGGAATCGGGAGTAGCCGGTTCGCGCGGCGGTGTCCTCCACGTGTTCCAGGGTCGAGGTCCGGGGCACGGTGACGAGGTCGGCGAGGGGGAGCGCGACCCGGCGGACGGTGCGTTCGTCGAGGCTCAATGCGCTGGTCAGGAGGGTGTGTTCGGCGGGTTCGAGCAGCCCCGCACGGCGGGATTCGGTGAGGAGGTCGGCCACTTCGTCACGGGTGAAGGCGCTGGTCACCTCATCTTTCGGCTCTACCCGGACGAGCCGCAGAACCGCGTTGGCGACGGCGTTGAGCGCGACGATCACCGGCTTGAGCCCGCGCACCACCGCAACGAGCGCGGGAGCGAGCAGGAGCGCGGCGCGGTCGGGGCCGGCGAGCGCGATGTTCTTGGGCACCATCTCGCCGATTACGACGTGCAGTCCGACGATGAGCAGCAGCGCGATGGTGAAGGCGATCGGGTGCAGGAGGTCGTCCGGGACGCCGAGACCGTGGAACGGACGTTCGATCAGGTGCGCCACCGCGGGCTCACCGATCGCGCCGAGGGCCAGCGTGCAGATCGTGATGCCGAGCTGGGCGCCGGCCAGCATGAGGGAGACGTGTTCCATCGCGTACAGGGTGGTGCGGGCCGCACGGGAGCCGGCGGCGGCGCGGGGTTCGATCGCGGTGCGGCGGGCGGAGATGAGCGCGAACTCCGCGGCGACGAAGAACGCGTTGGCCAGCAGGAGGGCGACCGTGAGGGCGACCCCGGCCCAGTCGCTCATCGGTCCCCACCCTCGGCCGATTCGTTTTCCTCGGTGGGTTCTGCGGGGATGGCCTCGACGAGCACCCGATCGACGCGGCGGCCGTCCATCCGGTCGACGGTCAGCCGGTAGCGGTCCGGGAGTGCCGCGTCGTCGAAGTCGAGGGGCGGCGGGCGCTCGACTTCGATGCGGTCGCCCTGGCGGGGGAGGCGCCCGAGCCGGACGGTGATCAGGCCACCGAGGGTGTCGTAGGTGCGGTGGTCGGGGATCGGCAGGCCGGTGCGTTCGCGGATCTCGTCCGGTCGGAGCAGGCCGGAGAGGTGCCAGCCGCCGTCGGGTCGGCGTCGGATACCGGCCGGCTGGGAGCGGTCGTGTTCGTCGGCGACCTCGCCGACGATCTCCT
The DNA here is from genome assembly GCF_039536245.1 of Cryptosporangium minutisporangium. Lineage (NCBI taxonomy): Bacteria > Bacillati > Actinomycetota > Actinomycetes > Cryptosporangiales > Cryptosporangiaceae > Cryptosporangium > Cryptosporangium minutisporangium. The sequence goes on from NZ_BAAAYN010000039.1 coordinate 34,797, forward strand.
CGATGAGGTCTTCGATGGTGACGATGCCCTCGGTGCCGCCGAACTCGTCGACGACCAGGGCCATCTGCAGTCCGTCGCGGCGCAGGTCAGGGAGCAAGTCGTCAGCGGCTGCGGTGGTCGGGACGACGACCGGCGGTTGCATGACCGTCCTGATCAGCACCTGCGCTCGCTCGCCGCGCGGCACTGCGACGGCGTGCTTGGCGTGGACCATTCCGACGATGTCGTCGATGTCCTCTCCGATGACGGGGAAGCGGGAATGGCCGGTGCGGCCGGTGGCGGCCAGAACCGCGGCGACCGGCTCGTCGGCGTGCACCACGGTCAGGCGGCTGCGAGGAGTCAACACGTCGTCAGCGGTGAGGCGTCCGAGGACGAGCGTCCGGCCGAGCAGCTCAGCGGTCTCGCCCGACAGCGTGCCGAGCGCGGCGGACCGTTTGACCAGCGAGACGAGTTCTTCGGGCGCGCGGGCGGAGGGCAGTTCCTCCTGCGGCTCGATACCGAAGCGGCGCAGCACGGCGTTCGCCGCGCCGTTGAGTACCCGGATCAGCGGCAGCGTCGCGGTGGTGAACCCCCGCTGGAGCGGCGCGACGGCGATCGCGGTGCCCAGCGGCTTCGCGATCGCGATGTTCTTCGGCACCAGCTCGCCCAGCAACATCGTGACCAGCGTCGAGATGGTCAGCGCCAGGGCGACCGCGACTCCGGTGACCGCCGCGTCGCCCAGACCCGCTGCACCGAGCGGCCCCTCCAGCAGGGCGGCGATCGACGGCTCGGCGATGAACCCGATCCCGAGGTTGGTGATCGTGATGCCGACCTGCGCGCCGGACAGCTGCGTCGAGAGTTGCCGCAGCGCTCCGTCGACGCCCGCCGCGCCGCGCCTGCCGCTGCTCACGGCACGGTCGACCGCCCCCCGGTCGACGGTGACGAACGCGAACTCCGCGGCGACGAACACGCCGCAGGCCGCGACCAGTACCAGGCCCAGGATTATCAACAGCCACTCGGACACGCAGCCATTCTCCCGGTACGACGATCTGGGCATCCAGCTGGGAGTGCCCTGATCAGCGGAGTCATCCCTGTGTCACGGGAGTTGGTCCTCGCCGCCGTCCCGTCGTCGAAGAACGCATCCCCGGCCTCATCGATCAGCTCGCCGGCGACCATGCCGCCGACGAAGCCCGCCGCGGCGCCACCGGCGACCGCGCCCACGCCGTGGCGGTGAGTGCGGTGGCCGTGGTGTGCCCCGTACCCATGACCGTCGTACCCGCGGTTGCCGTAGCCGTGCCCGCCGCCGTGACCGATCGCACCGTAGCCGTGGCTCGGGGCGCCGGCGAGCAGCTGCTGGTTGATTCCGCGCAGCTGACCGTATTCCTGGAAGACGTACTCGTCGATCTTCGAACGTGGTGAGCACCGGAACGCGGACGGCAGCACCTGCTCGAACAACTCGAAGGTCAACGCAAGGCATCCGGTCCCTGTGGCGCTCGTCAGCTACCTCGACGTTCAACGAGACGCGGCGGATCCCAACAGTCGGCGGGTCAGGGGCGGACCAGGCCGCGGCCGGTCACCAGCGGGAGATCGAGCGCGGTGAGCAGGCCCGGCGGTGCGGCGATCACCGCGGGCACGGCGTTGACCAGCCGCATCGCGGTCGCTTTCAGACCGGCGGTGTTGTGGTCGCCGTCGGTCCCGAGCATCTGCAGGTCGAGCGTGTAGTTGGGCTCGCCGGTGACGACGACCCGGTATCCGCCTTGGCCGGTTGGTTGTGGCCAGTCGGGGCCCAGGTCCGGACGCAGCCGGGTGACGTGTTCGAGGACGCAGACCGGGCGGCCGTTGCGCATGCCGCGCACCTCGAAGCGCAGCGCGGCCGCGGTGCCCTTGCCGATCGGGCCGGACGGGATGTCGAAGTCTTCCGGGGCGGGTAGCCGGGTCCAGCTCTCCTCGACGCCGTCCAGCTCCACCCCGAGCCCCGCCGCCAGCTGCCGGACCACCGAGCCCCAGGCGATGCTCAGCACCCCCGGCTGCAGCAGCATCGGCACGTCGTCCACCGGCTTGCCGAACCCCATGATGTCGAAGAGCACCGTGGGGTTGTCGTACGTGGCGTAGTCGAGGATCTCCAGGCAGCGGACCTCGTCGATGCGCTCGCAGATGCTGGTCAGCGTCAGCGCCATCCAGTCGTTCGCGAAGCCGGGGTCGATGCCGTTGACCCAGAGCGACGCGCCGCCCTCCTCCGCCGCCGCCCGGATCGGCGCGACCATCTCCGCGGGCACCACGCCGTCCGGGAACTGGAGGAACACCGGCCCGGAGGAGACGACGTTGATCCCGGCCCGGAGGAACCGGGTCAGGTCGGCGAGGGCGTCCGGCAGCCGGTCGTCGGCCATCGCGGTGTAGACGATGCAGTCCGGCTCCAGCGCGAGCACGGCATCGGCGTCGCCGTTGGCCGCGACGCCGAGCGAGCGCCCGAGACCGGCCAGCTCACCGGCGTCCCGTCCGACCTTCGCCGGGTTGGACACCCAGACGCCGGCCAGCTCCAGATCGGGCTTGGCGTCGATGCCGGCGATCGTGTGCCGGCCGACGTTCCCGGTGCTCCATTGCACTACCCGGTACGGCATGAGCGTCTCCCGGAACTCAGAGGTCTGGCAGGCCGAGGTCGAGGTTGGGGGCGGGTAGGCCGCCGTCGACCTCCAGTACCGTGCCGGTGACGTAGCTCCCGGCCGGTGAGGCGAGGTAGACGACCGCCGCGGCGATGTCCTCGGGGTCACCGATCCGGCGCAGCGGTGTGTTCTGCTCCATCGTCGTGCGCAGCTCGTCGTTGTCGAGAACGAGTTCTAGCGCCGAGGTGGCGACCGAACCGACCGCGATCGCGTTGACCCGGATCCGCGGCGCCAGGTCGGCGGCGGCCAGCCGGGTGTAGTGCGCGAGCGCCGCCTTGGCGGTGCCGTAGGCGGCGTACCCGCGGGCCGGGAGGCGCCCCATCACCGACGAGATGTTGACGATCGCGCCGCCGCCGTCCTCCAGCAGCGCGGGGACCGCGGCCGTGGTGAGCGCGTGCGCGGTCGAGACGTTGAACCGGAACGCCGATTCCAGGCGCTTGACGCTGGTCTTCATCAACGGCCGCGGCATCTCGCCGCCCACGTTGTTGACGACGAGGTCGAGCCGCCCGAACGCCTCGACCGCCCGCTCGGCCTGCGGCGGCACGGCGTCCAGGTCGCTCAGGTCGGCGACGACCACCTCGGCCTTGCGCCCGGTGGCGGCGATGCGTTCGGCCACCGTTCGCAGGTCGTCCTCGGTGCGGGCGGTGATCAGCACGTCCGCGCCGGCCTCGGCGAGCGCGACCGCCGTCGCCGCGCCGATGCCACGCCCGGCGCCGGTCACCACCGCTACCCGGCCGTCGAGCCGGAACCGGTCCAGAATCATGCGCGGAACTGTAACAGGTTCTAATCAAGGGCGAGCCGTTTCCGCGTGGCGTGGTGTGGCGTACCCGACGTGGGTGGGTACGCCGAGGGGCGGGAGCGAATGGTTGAGTGGGGGAACCCACCGGACCGAGGGAGAAAAGATGAGCGACGACGCTCCGGCCTGGTTCACCGAGGCCCTCGCGGCGACCGCGGAGCTCGGTGTCGTCGACGTCGACGGCGTGCCGATCCACTACCGCGCCTGGGGCAAGCCCGGGGACACCGGCGGGATCGTCCTGGTGCACGGCGGCGCCGCACACAGCCGCTGGTGGGACCACATCGCCCCATTCCTCGCGGCCGACCGCCGCGTCGTCGCGCTCGACCTCTCCGGCCACGGCGACAGCGGTCGCCGGGACGAGTACCGGATGGATTGCTGGGCCGACGAGGTGCTAGCCGCCGCAGCCCACGGTGGCGCCGGCCCGGATCCGCTGGTCATCGGCCACAGCATGGGCGGCATGGTGGCGATCACCGCGGCCCGCCTCCGCGGCGCCGAGATGGCCGGTGCGGTCGCGATCGACACGCCGTTCTGGGAGGACCAGCCCGAGGAGCAGGCGGCCGGTGCCCAGCAGGCGTTCGGGCCGCTGCGGCGGTACCCCACCCGCGAGGACGCGCTCCGCCGGTTCAAGCTCATTCCGGAGCAGGACGGCAACGTCCCGGCCGTCTACGCGCACATCGCCGCGACCTCGCTCAAGGAGCTCGACGGCACCTGGTCCTGGAAGTTCGACCCGAACGTCTTCCGCGGCCGCGCGCGCCCGGTCCCGTTGGAGCTGCCGCAGTGCCGGGTGGCGGTGTTCCGCGCCGAGTACGGCCTGGTGCCGCCGGACATGGGGGAGCGGATCGCCGAGCGTCTCGGCCGGGTGGTGCCGGTGATCGAGATCCCGATCGCCGCCCACCACGTGATGATCGACCAGCCGCTCTCGCTGGTCACCGGCTTGCGGACGCTGCTCGAGGACTGGACCCACTCCGAGCCTCACAAACCCCGTGCGTGAGCAGTACTTCTGGGGGAGCGTGCACCGGTGAGTTGAGTTCCGGGAAACCCACCCAGCCCTCTGCGGGAGAGTTACGGTCGGGTATGGGCAGGGACGGCGACAGCGTTGTCAGCGCGGCCCGCAGGGACCTGGTCGAGGCCCTGCGTCGGATCGTCGGTGCCGAGTGGACCTACACCGACCCGCACGAGCTCCGGACCTACGAGTCGGACGGTCTGCTGCAGTACCGGGCGCTGCCCCGGGTGGCGGTGCTGCCGGGCAGCGCCGAGCAGGTCCGCGACGTGGTGCGGCGGTGCGCCGAGGCGGAGGTGCCCTGGGTGGCTCGCGGCGCGGGCTCCGGCCTCTCCGGCGGCGCACTTCCGGTCGCTGACGGCGTCCTCATCGTCTTGACCAGGCTCAACCGCATCCTGGAAGTCGACCTCGACAACGCACGGGTGTGCGTGGAGCCCGGCGTGACCAACGCCGCGGTCTCCGCGGCGGTCGGGCCGGCGTTCTTCTACCCGCCCGACCCGTCGAGCCAGGTGGTCTGCTCGATCGGCGGCAACGTCGCCGAGAACTCCGGTGGCGCCCACTGCTTCAAGTACGGCTTCACCACGAACTACGTCACCGGGTGCGAGGTCGTGCTCACCGATGGCGAGGTCGTGCGCCTCGGTGGCGTCGAGCTGGACGCCCCCGGTTACGACCTGCTCGGCGCGTTCGTCGGCTCGGAAGGGACGCTCGGCGTCGCGACGAAGATCTGGCTGCGCGTGGTTCCGTCGCCGGAGGCGGTCCGGACGCTGGTCGCCTTCTTCGACACGACCCGGGCCGCCGGCGAGGCGGTGTCGGAGATCGTCCGCGCCGGGGTGGTGCCGGGTGCGATCGAGATGATGGACGCGGTGACGATCGGCGCCGCCGAGCAGATGGCGCACGCCGGCTACCCGGTCGGGCGCGGCGCGGCGCTGCTGGTCGAGCTGGACGGTGCCGAGTCGGAGTGCGACTCGCTCTTCGCGGATGTGGTGGCGGTGTGCGAGCGGTGCGGCTCGGACGACGTCCGGGTCAGCCGGGACGAGGCCGAGCGCGCGCTGTTCTGGAAGACGCGGAAGGCCGCGTTCCCGGCGATGGGCCGCGTCTCACCGAATTACTTCGTGCAGGACGGCGTCATTCCGCGTACCAAGCTGCCCGAGGTGCTGGCCCGGATCGACGAGCTGGCGGCTTCCTACGAACTCACGGTGGCGAACGTCTTCCACGCCGGCGACGGCAACCTGCACCCGCTGGTCTGTTACGACGGCCGGGTTGCCGGCGAGGCCGAGCGGGCGGAGGAGCTGGCCGGGGCGATCCTGGACGTCTGCCTGGACGCCGGCGGCTCGATCACCGGCGAGCACGGCGTCGGCGTCGACAAGCGCAAGCACATGTCGAAGATGTTCGCCGACGCGGACCTGGACGCGTTCCAGCGGCTGCGCTGCGCATTCGACCCGGCCGGTCTGGCGAACCCGGGCAAGGTGATGCCGACGCCACGGCTCTGCGGCGAGGTGCCCGGACCGTACCGGCAGCATCCCCTGGAGGCCGCCGGGCTCGCGGAGCGGTTCTGATGACGCCGTCGTCGGTCACCGAGGCCGCCGAGCTGCTGCGAGAACTGGGCGCGGCCGGTACCGCGGTGCGTCCAGTGGGCAGCGGTAGCCGGGCCGGGTGGGGTGGGGGCGACTCCGCCGCCCGTGAGCTGAACACCGCAGGGCTGAACCGGGTGCTGGAACACAACCCCGGCGACTTCACCGCGGTTCTGGAGTGCGGTGTCCCGCTGGCGGACGCGCAGGACGTGTTCGCGTCGGCCGGGCAGTGGCTGGCGATCGATCCGTCGCCCGGTGGAACGATCGGCGGGCTGGTCGCGACCGCGGACTCCGGCCCGGCGCGCCACCGCTACGGCGGCGTCCGCGACCTGGTGATCGGCGTGACGCTGGTGCTCTCCGACGGCACCGTCGCCCGCTCCGGCGGGCGCGTGATCAAGAACGTCGCCGGTTACGACCTCGGCAAGCTGTTCACCGGTTCGTTCGGCACGCTGGGGCTGGTCGCCGAGGTCGCGGTCCGCCTGCACCCGCTGCCGTCCGGTACCGCTACGGCCGTTGCCCGGTTCGTCGACCCGTCCGCCTTGGCCGGGGCCGCGGCCGAGCTGTCCCGCCATCCACTCGAGGCACTCTGTCTGGACGCCGAGTGGCGCTCCGGCGCCGGCCGGCTGCTCGCGCGGTTCGGCGGCGTGACGGCCTCGGACCAGGCGAGGTCGGTCGCCACGCTGCTGGCCGGGCTGCCCGGCGCGCGCGATGCGGCGGTGGCCGAGGACGACGAGGCGCTCTGGGACGCCCAGCGGGCCGGACAGCGGTCGGCGGACGGCGTCGTCCTCAAGGTCTCGGCGCGCCCGGCCGACCTCGCGCAGGTCGTCCGGGTGGCCGACCAGGTCGGAGCGTCGGTGGTGGCTCGGGCGGCGCTCGGCCCGGCCTGGCTCGCGCTGTCGCCCGGCGGCGGTGCGGACGCCGTCGACGCCGTGCGACGTGCGCTTGCGCCGCGGGCGGTCGTCGTACTCGACGGCGGCGATCGCGTGCCGTCTCCCTGGCCGGACGTCGACGGGGGCGCGGAGGCCGTGATGCGGCGGGTGAAAGCACGGTTCGACCCGGCGCGGATCTTCCGCCCCGGCGCGTACGTCGGAGGGCTGTGAGATGACGGCGGATCTGTCCGACACGACGCCCTCCGGCGGTGACCAGCCGGGCCTCGGTGGTACCCCCGGCGGCTGGGACTCGCAGCGCCCGCCCGACCCCGACCTGATCCGGGACTGCGTCCACTGCGGGTTCTGCCTGCCCACCTGCCCCAGCTACACGGTGTTCGACAACGAGGCCGACTCGCCGCGCGGCCGGATCGTGCTGATGCGGATCGGGCACGAGGACTCCGAGACGCTCAGCCCGACCATGCAGACCCACTTCGACCGGTGCCTGGGGTGCATGGCCTGCGTGACCGCCTGCCCGTCTGGCGTCCAGTACGACCGGTTGATCGAGCAGGTCCGGCCGCAGGTGGAGCGGAACGTTCCGCGCTCGCGTCGCGAACGGGCGTACCGGGCGCTGATCTTCGGCCTGTTCACCCACCCCGGCCGGGTGCGGGCCCTGGTGCCGCTGCTGGCCGCCTCCCGCGGAGTGGGTGCCCGTGTGGGGCGTCGCTTCCCCGGCACGCGAGTGGGCGCGCTGCTGTCGCTGGCCCCGCGGGTGTCACCGGCGGCGGCCCTCCGGCAGCTGCCCAGGGCGACGCCGGCCGCCCCCGACGTCGCGTTCCGGGGCCGGGTGGCGTTCCTCCAGGGCTGCATCCAGCGGGCGCTGTTCGGAGACGTCAACGCCGCGACGGTCCGGGTGCTCGCCGCGGAGGGGTTCGAGGTGCACGCCCCGCGTACTCCGCGCTGCTGCGGTGCGCTGCAACTGCACAGCGGCGTCGAGGACGAGGCGCTGGCGCACGCCCGCCGAGTGATCACCGCCTACGCCGGGTTCGACACGATCGTGGTCAACGTCGCCGGCTGCGGCTCGGCGATGAAGGACTACGGCCACCTGCTCGCCGACGATCCGGCCTGGGCGTCCCGGGCCGCTGAGTTCTCGGCGAAGGTGCGGGACGTCCACGAGGTGCTCGGGCAGCTCGAACCCCGGGCACCCCGCCATCCGCTGCCGCTCCGCGTCGCCTACCACGACGCCTGCCACCTCGCGCACGCCCAGGGCGTCCGCCAGCCGCCGCGCGACCTGCTGCGCGGGATCCCGGACCTGGAGCTGGTCGAACCGGCCGAGTGGGAGCTGTGCTGCGGGTCGGCGGGGATCTACAACCTGACCCAGCCCGCCGCGGCGGCGGAATTGGGGCAGCGCAAGGCGGCGAACCTCGCCGCCACCGGCGCGGACGCGATCGCGGCCGCCAACCCGGGCTGTGCATTGCAGATCACCGCGCACCTTCCCGAGCCCGTGCCGGTGTACCACCCGATGACGTTGCTCGACGCGTCGATCCGAGGCGAATCTCTCCGGTAGCACCGCCGTCTACCCGGGTCCACAGTGACAGGGCGACAGCCACGGCCCGTCCGCGGTCGGCCGGGGCCGCTCACTAGTCTGTTGGCGTGGCAGCGGGTTACCGGCTGGGCGTGGACTTCGGAACCTCGAACACAGTGGCGGTGCTCGCCGGACCGGACGGCCGACTCCGGCCGTTGCTCTTCGACGGCCAGCAGCAGCTGCCGTCCGCCGTGTGCGCGGTCGACGGTGTCCTGCTGGTCGGTAGGACGGCCCAGCACACTGCCCAGCGCGACCCGGCGGCGTTCGAGCCGCATCCCAAGCGGCATCTGATCGACGGCAGTGTGCTGCTCGGCGAACGGGGATGGCTGCTGGTCGACGTGGTCACGTCCGTGTTCCGACGTATTGCGGACGAGGCGGCCCGGGTCACCGGTGTCCCGGCCGCGGCGGGCGTCACGTACACCGCGCTCGACGAGGTCGTGCTCACCCATCCCGCGGTATGGGGCGGGTCTCGCAGGCAGGTGCTGCTGGATGCCGCCGCTCGGGTCGGATGGCACGACGTCCGCCTGGTCGCCGAGCCGTTGGCCGCGGCCGCCGCATTCGTCCACGACCACCCGGACCGTTTACCGCCGGGCGCAACCGCGTTGGTGTACGACCTGGGCGCCGGTACGTTCGACGCCACGGTGGTGCGAGCCGAACGCGATCGTGCGTACACGGTGCTGGGAACCGACGGCATTCCGGACGCGGGTGGCGCGGACATCGATCACGCGATCGTGGCCTCGTTCGCGGCAACGTTTCCGCAGCACGAAACGACGTGGGCCCGCCTGCTCTCGCCCGTGACGGTCAGCGACCGGAGGGCCCGGTGGACCTTCCTCGACCAGGTTCGAACCGCCAAGGAGATCCTGGCGACCACCGCCAGCACGTTCGTCCACGTGCCGCTTCTCGACGACGAGACAGTGCTGGGGCGCGAGCAGCTCGACCAACTGACCCAGCCGTTGATCCAGCGGACAATCTCGACCTGTCACGCCGTCCTCCGGCAGGCCGGCCTGGAACCGGCGGACCTGCACGCCGTGTTTCTGGTCGGTGGCTCGACTCGCCTGCCGGGCCTGACCCGAGCCCTTCATCGCGCGCTGGGGCACCCGCCCACGGTGGTGGATCAGCCGGAGCTGGTCGTGGCTATCGGCAGCCTCCACACCCACCGGCCGGACACCTCGAGCGCGGCACCGCATCCGCTGGCACCACCTCCGCCGGCACCGCACCCGCCGGCACCATCTCCGCCGCCGGCTCCGGCCCCGAATCCGAGACGCCGACCCGTACGCGGTAAGTGGGTGGTCATCGCAGCGATCGCTACCGTCGTCGCCCTCGCCGGCAGCTTCGGCCTGCATCGCGTCCTGAGCGAAGCGGGTTCGCCCTCCCTGCTGCGCACTCTTGTCGGCTCCGAAGGCGCGGGCCCTCGAATGTACGACTCGGTCGTGTTCAGCCCGGACGGGGAGCAGGTCATTACTGCTGGCTATCAGCAGATCTGGGTCTGGGAGACCTCCACCGGGAAGCTACTCAACCAACTGACCACCCAGAACGAGAGTGGCCAGGTCGGCCTATCCGGTGCAGTGATCAGTCCGGACGGCAAGTGGGTCGCCGCCGGCGATAGCGATAGCAACGTCTGGCTGTGGGATCTGACCGCACCGAACAGGGCTTACGTCATGCCGAGGCTCCACGCGGATTACGTCACCGAGCTGGCGTTCAGCCCCGACTCCCGGACGTTCGTGTCGGGCGGCGGTGGAGGGACGATCCACGTCTGGGACGTTGCGAGAAAAACTGGGGACGCCGCCGGTCCGATCGACACCAAGGTCGAGAGTGTCCATGGCCTCGCCTTCAGCCGGGACGGCAAGACGATTGCGGCGGTCGGCCCGGATGACAAGGTGCGGCTCTACGACGCCGAAAGCCGCACGATCCTCGGCGACGAGATCCGGGGCACGTGCGTCACGTTCAGCCCGACAGACGACGAACAACTGCTGACCGGCGGTACCGGCCAAGACATGCTCCTGTGGAATTCAGGGGCCGAAGAACAAATCGGAAACCCTTTCACCGGTAACGACGACGAGGTCGTCGCGGTTGCGTTCAGCCAGGACGGTGACCGGGCGGCATCGGCAGAGAGCGTCGGCACGGTCCGGCTGTGGGACACCGCCACCAGGAAGCAGATCGACGATCCCTTGGAATCCAACACGAACGACGGCGAAGCGACGCCGGCCGTCGCGTTCAGCCCGGACGGCACACTTCTGGCGTCAACCAGCGGGCGCGGAGTCAACATCTGGTCGATCCCCGACTGAATCGCGGCGGTGTGGCCTGGAGTCAACTCCTGACGTCCACGGGAAGGAATTACCGGACGATTAAGTATTGCTCTGGAGTTGCTGTTGAGAACCGTCTCTCAAATTTACGCACCTTTCTCGATTCCGACTCGTTGAACATTGTTGCGAATCGGATCACTCTCTACCCACCGAATTCGCGAGGCCTTGGTGGGTGGGATGAATGCGCCCTGCGCCGGTTACCGTTCCGCTTCTTTTCGCGCTGATCGTCGTGCTCGTCCTCGGTGTTACGCCCTCGATCGGGGCCGCCGAGGGCGTCGGGAAACCCCCCGTTCCGGTGCTCGGTCCGGAGGGTGACGCGTTCTACACCCCGCCCTCGCCGCTCCCGGCCGGACGTCCGGGTGACGTCATCCGGTTCCGGCCCATCGCCGTCCCGCCGCAGCTCGGGGCGAGTAGGCCGGCCGCCCGGGGCTACCTCGTCATGTATCTGTCGCGCACCGCCACCGGCGCGCCGAACGCCGTCACCGGCACGATCTTCGTGCCGCTCGGGCGCCACCCGGCCACGGTGCCGATCCTCGGTGTGGCTCCGGGGACGCTCGGCATCGGCGACCAGTGCGCGGCCTCGAAGTCGCTGGCCAAGGGCCTGTTGTTCACCGACTTCTACCTCGACGACGTGCTCCGCCGGGGATGGGCGGCGGCGGTCACCGACTACGAGGGTCTCGGGACGCCCGGCGATCACACCTACGTGGTCGGCCGGTCGGCGGGACGCGCCCTGATAGACGTCGTCCGGGCCGCGCAGCGCCTCCCGGTCGCCGGTCTCCGGTCGTCCGCCCCAGTGGGCTTCTACGGATACTCGGAGGGCGGGGGAGCCTCGGCGTGGGCGGCCCAGCTGCAGCCGGCCTATGCGCCCGAGTTGGACGTCGTCGGCGTCGCTGCTGGGGGAGTACCGGCGGACATGTACACGGTCGCGCGTTTCCTGGACGGCTCGCTGGCGGCAGCTTTACTCGGCTATGCCGCTATCGGACTCAACGCCGCCTATCCGGACTTGAGACTCGACTCGTACCTGAGTCCCTACGGGAAGACGGTGATCGCTGCGCTCCGGACGAGCTGCACGGCCGACGGCTTGGCGCCGTATGTGTTCACCCGGATCAGCCGGCTGACGACGACCGATCCCTTGGCCACGGCCGCCTGGCAGCGGCGGCTGTCGCAGAACTCGCTGGGCCGGCGGGCGCCCGGTGCGCCGGTGTTCCTCTGGCACGGGGTGTTCGACGAGGTATTGCCGTTCAGTCAGGCCGATGCGCTGCGCCGGTCCTGGTGCAAGCTCGGGGCTCAGGTCACCTGGCGGCCCTTCGTCGCCGAGCACGTGACCGGGGCGATCGGCTCGGCCGACGCGCTGGCCTTCCTCGCCGACCGTTTCGCCGGACGCGCCCTACCCGCTCCGAACTGCTGATCGGTGACGACGCTGTTCGCGGTCGTGGTGGCCGCGTCAGGAAGCGGTGACGCGGTAGAGGCGCCTACCCGCCTGCACGAGCAGCTCGTCGTCGGCGGCGCCGGCCAGTAGCACGTACTCAGGCACGATCGGATGCGGTAGGCCCTCGAGGACGAAGGGCGTGCGGGTGCCGTCCCGGTTGATGCGCAGGCCCCGCCCGGTGTCGCCGGCGACGATCCAGACCGTGCCGGCCGAGTCGGTCACGAGCGAGGCACCGTCTGCGAAGACGGTCTCGCAGGCCAGCGGCTGCAGGCTGTCCGCCGTCGCGCGCACCGGCCAGAGCACCCAGCGGGCGTTCCGGTCATACCGCACGGTCGCGACGATGGGCCCGCCGGCCGCGGGTGTCACGCCGTAGGCCGAGTACCCGCCGGGGCTGCGTCGTCCCACCTTCGTCCAGGCGCCGGAGGCGTCCGCCTGCCACACCGTCTCGAAAGCGGCCGACGGCTCGAAGTGCTCCGAGAGCACGGTGGCGGCGAATCCGTGGTCTCTGCCGCCCAGAGCCCGGAGGATCCCGTCGCTGGTCGGGCCCTGGATCGTCTGCCACCCGCCGCCCTCGCGTAGCCACCAGCGCCGGTCGTCGCCGTCTTCGACGAGCAACATGACGCGGTCGCCGGAGACCGCGGCGAGGGTGCGGTCACCGGTCGCGGAGGGCACCTCCCACGACGTCCACGTCGCGCCGTCGCGCGTCGACCGGCCGACGACCCGGCCGCCCCGCTCGATGGCGAGCAGAACGACGGTCCCATCGGACAGGGAGAACACCGAGACGTGCCCATACCGGCCGGTGGAGGTCACGGACACCTCCTGGCCGGTGCCGGTCAGCAGGTGCGCGGCGCCGCCGAAGCCCGGGTTCGCGGCGACCAGCCACCGAGCGGGCCCCGGCGGACCCGCAGTGACGCGGACTGCCGAGTCCGCCGTCCACTCACCGATGGACCCCGTGTCCACGGCGAGCAGCCGCTGGACGGGGGAGCAGCCGGCAACGGAGATCGTCGTCGGAGCGGCGGCTGGCTCCCCCGACGTGCAGCTGGCCAGCGTGAGGGCGCCGAGCACGACAGCTAGCCGGAAGCTGCGGAGGCCCGCTCGGCTCACACCGACCCCCGCCCGCGCCTCTCCGCCCACAGGTTCATCCTGCTCACGGAATCACGCGTAGCGCTGTCAGGTCCTCGGAGTGTCGGCCGCCGCCGTTGCACAGCGCGGGATGCGAATGCGACATGGTCACCGCATGAGGGCCGTCGACGACCTCACCTTCGGGATCCACCGAGGCGAGCAGCCGCCACGAGGCGATCAACGATTTCTCGTACAGACTCAGATCGTCGAGCACGGCCGGGACCGTAACAGCCGCCCCACCGGCGTGCCGCGAAGGCCGGCCCTGTTGCCATGCTGGTGCCGTGATCACCTGCGTCGTGCACTACACCATCGATCCCGCTCAGATCGAAGCGTTCGAACGCTTCGCCCGCGAATGGATGCGGCTGGTCGCCAAGCATGGCGGTGTCCATCACGGCTACTTCCTGCCGGCGGAGGGTGCCAGCGACCGGGCCGAGGCGCTGTTCAGCTTCGAGAGCCTGGCTGCGTACGAGCGCTACCGGACCCTGTTCGGTCAGGACCCGGAGTTCATTGCGGCGGACGACATCCGGAACGAGTCCGGCTGTGTCCTGCGGTACGAACGAACCTTCATGCGTCCGCTTCTGCCCAACGGCTGACCAGGCTCACCGCTTGCTCTCGACCGAGCAGCGTGACGCCGCGCGGAGGCGTTGTCGGTGGGTCTCACTACGCTTCTCGCGTGACGATCGATACTGCGCGGCGGCTGCCGACCGAAGCCGAGGAAGCCCGCTTCTGGGAGTTGATCGAGTCGGCGTGGGCGGCGTGTGGACCCGATGTAGCTCCCCTCCGCGAGGCCCTTGTCGCACGTGATCCGGCGTTGGACGGCGACGCCGACGGCCTCTACGCCTTGGACGCGTGGCTCGACCACTTCCTGGCGAATCTGCGCCGGTTGTCCGCGGGGTTATCGAGTGCCGAATTAACGGACTTGGACCGGGTGGCCGAACGCAAGCTGCACGACCTGGATCGGGACGAGATCCACGAGCACACCGACGGTTCGGACGACGGCTTCCTGTACTGCCGCGGTTTCATCGTTGCGGTAGGCCGGGAGTTCTACCTCGCGGTCAACACCGATCCGTCGCTGGCGGTACTGGACGCGGACTGCGAGCAGATGTGCTATTTCTTCGCGCGTCTGCATGCCGAGCGGTTCGGTAACTACCCCGACACCGGCTCGGGCATCTCCAGGGAATCGGGAACCAACCCCAACGGCTGGTGACGGGCCTGGGCCGTGCGAGGCCCGCGGCGGCCGCCGCGCGGGTGTGAGGGTGGGGCAGCGGTGGTAGAGCCGTCGGTATGGCGGACGAGATCCGGGGACGTCGGCCGCTGCGGCGGTGGGAGTTATGGCTGTACGTCGTCGTCGTGACGGCGTCGGTGGCCGGGGCGGTGGTCGGGCGAGAGTGGTACCGGCTGTTCGTCGCGGTCGTCTGGGCGGTCGGGGTGCCCCTCGCGTGGGAGTGGCGCGACGCCCGGGTGAGCCCGGACGGAATCTCGCTGTCCTGGCCGGAACGGCTGTGGCGGCGGCTTCCTGAGCCACTGATTCCGTGGGAGCGGGTCGAGGGAGTAGAACGACCGGACCATTCCTCTGCGCACGTCCGGGTCCGTCTGACCAATGGCCGGATCGTGGCACTCGTCGGTATCTACGCTCTCCAGGCGGAGGCGGTGGCGGCGCTCGGCGGGAAAGAGCTACTGGCGCCGCCCCCCCGGGTGTCGGTAACCGGCGACAAGCCACGGACGCAGCGAGATTTCGACCGCGAGCTGCACCAGCGGGAGGCAGCGTTGGCCGCCGAGAGAGCGGAGTTGAACGCCGAGTTGGAACGGATCCGTCGGCGTCGGTCCGGATAGTCCGACGCGGATACGGCTGAATCAGCTTCGGCGAGCCGGACCTGCCGAGGCTCGTTCGGCGCGTCACCTACATCCTGGCGGCAGCCTGGGCGCCGGGCACCGTCGCAAGGGCGGCCAGCAGGTCGATGAACACACACGACACCACGAACGGCCTCAGCCACGGCTGCGCGTCGAACAGATAGGGCTGGTTAGCGACCCAACCGGCGAACACCGCGATCCCGAAGGCGGTGGCGACCACCAACACCAGCACCGACCTCGGCGTGCGGGTCCAGAAAAACCCGACGAGCACGACAAATAAGATCGGCACGGTCAGTAGTAGGAACGGTAGGTAGACGGCGAATCCCAGGGCGAATCTCCCGCCCCCTTCGAGGTCGGCCCAGACCTGCCGATCGGACGGCGAGAGGTACAGGCCGAAACCGAGCGCCGCCCAGGCACCGGCCAGGAGGGTCGCCGACGCGACGGTCCAGCCGCGCCCACTGGCTACGCGCTCCGCGGTCTGCATGCCGGACACACAACCATGTTCCAGGACTGTTCCGCGCCGGGTTCGATCCATCCTGAAGTTGCGCACGTGGGTGAAGCGCACGGAGATCGAAGCCAGGGATCGGCCCGGAACGACGTCCGAGGACGCCGGACGGGTCGCCGATCCGAAGCATGGGTCCGTGAGCTGCGGGGCGAACGCGATCCTGAGGTCACGGATCGCTGGACTCCGGCGTCACGAACCGGGGCGCCTACTGGCCGAACGTGAAGCGTAGGTCAGCGTTGATCAGTCGGTTCATGCGCTTCCGTAGATGCCCGACGAACGCCTCGTCCGACAGCGGCTCGGGAGCGAGCAGCGTCCATCGCAGGTTGGTCTCCAATCCGTGAGCGGACAGGTCGAACCTGATTCGCGCGTCGGGCAGCTTCCGCCAGATGGACGACCAGACCACGAGAGCCGGCTCCTCGGCCTCGAGGATGCGCGGCGGCACCTCGTCGTCGCGCAGCTGCAGCCACGGGCGAGCAGGATCGCGATCCGGGTTGGTCAAGGCTTCGAACACCACGCGGGGTGGCGGCGGCTGCCTGCGGACCCGAGACCCTACTTCGATCACGCCCCGAGACTACGATCCGTCGGCGACGTCGGATGCGCACTCCCGTCGCGGTCGGCGAGCTTCGATCACGCCCCGAGATTACGATCCGTCGGCGTCGTCGGATGCGCACTCCCGTCGCGGTCGGCGAGCTTCGATCACGCCCCGAGATTACGATCCGTCGGCGTCGTCGGATGCGCACTCCCGTCGCGGTCGGCGAGCTTCGATCACGCCCCGAGATTACGACCCCTCGGCGACGTCGGATGCGCACTCCCGTCTCTGTCGGCGAGTGGTCGAGCGCGGGTCGGTCGACCTTCCTACGATGCCTGGGTGACTGAGTCCGTAGCTCGCATCGGAGCCGACGGTGCCTGTGAGTACCGGCCGTTCGACGAGCCATGGGTGACGTGGAAGAGCCCGGCCGCTGTGGCGGAGGCCTGGGTGAGCGAAAGGCGCGCGAACGAGCTCGGACCGGTGTGGTGGTTCCTATCGGCGGTGTGCGCTGAACCGCAGCCAGGCGTGGTGGACCTCGTGATCGCGCTCGCCCATGCGGCCGAGGGAGATGCGGACCTGGTCGCTGCCGTCGGCGCCGGCCCGCTCGAAAATCTCGTCCATCAGGCCGGTGGAGACGCCGAACTCATGAACGAGATCGAACGGGCCGCTCGGCAAGAACCAGCCTTCCGAGCCGCGCTGAGCTGTGTCTGGATGGGGTCGGACGTTCCGACGGCGGTCAAGCAACGCCTCGTGCGGTTCGGAGCGATCAACATCAGTGAGTAAGGGGTGCGGTCGAGCGCCTGCGGGACGGCTGTCGGGCGCATCACCGCACCGACGGAGCCCTCACCCAGCCCACCCCACAACTGCCGCCGGCCGGCCGGTGGGTGTACCGGTCGGCTGCGAGGCGGCGGGTCTAGCCGGGTGGTGGGTCGAGGGTGGTGCCGTCAGGCCGTTGGATGGTGACGGTTCGTCCGTCGAAGGCGAGTGTCCAGCCGTGGTCGTGGATGCGGTNGCGGTGGGCGGGTGCAGTAGTGGAA